>NZ_JBQSVP010000017.1:0-42720 GCF_052376345.1 Psychrobacter sp. AOP5-GZ1-6
CAAAGAGACATATAAGTAAGGTGTTGCTGCAAAGATTATAAAAGAATATCGAATAATTCCCAAAAAAAATAAACATAAGTTTTTTAAATAAGGGCGTTTGATACTATTGGTAGAACGCTCTGAACTGTAAAAATAGATAATTTCTATGCAGAAACCTGCCCTGTTATAACCATATTGTTAAAACTATCACCCAATAAATTGCCTTAAAAGAGTAATACTGGTTATAATGACTATTATTCTCAATAAAAATAACCGACTACAACATTTTATCGACCATTTATCTCAAAATAGTTGCAACATATATATTTAAATTAATCAAATTTAAATATAAACTATCAAGTATTATATTGGCATAAAAAAATCAATTGTAGTTATGTTAATGTGTTGTCAAAATAAGTTGCTTTACTTTTTTTCAGTCTCAAAAAAAATACCTAACCGTTTAATCTACTTAGATTATGATTCTTTGCGGTTAAATGAATTTGTAATTAAAAAGCTATAGATATAAAGGCCAGCGTATTCTAACAGTCTGTGAAACCATATCATGTCACTCAGCAAGCCATTGCTCTCACAGCAACGATCTGTATTGTTTGACACGAATGTGACTACCTTTTTATAGAACCTTAACTTAATCTCAGCATTTAAGAACGCTAAGTATGACAGTTGATAAACCTTGGCTTGCTCAATACCCAAAAAATGTACCTAAAACCATCAATCCAGATCAATATGCAAATCTGATTGAGTTATACGAGGAATGCTTTGACCGTTTCCGTCCCCATCCTATGACTATCTGTATGGGTGTTACTCATACTTATGGTGACGTGGACAAAGCATCACTTGCAGTTGCCGCATGGTTACAAGCTCAAGGTATTCCTAAAGGCAGTGTCGTAGCATTAATGATGCCAAACGTTCCGCAATACTTACCTACAATGATTGGTATATTGCGCGCAGGATACGTATGTACGCCTGTTAATCCATTATACACTGGCCGTGAGCTACGCCATCAGTTAAACGATTCAGGTGCCCAGACTATTTTTGTGGTGGATAATTTTGCCCAAGCACTTGAGCAAGTTATTGACGAGACAAACATCAGGCGCATTGTTCTCTCAAAAATGGGCGATATGATGGGACTAAAAGGTATTTTAGTCAATACCGTTATCCGTCAGGTGAAACGCTTAGTCCCCAAGTATAATCTTAATGACCCAAAATATCAGGTTACTAAGTTTCCTGAAGTGCTTAAAAAAGGCAAAAACCTACCTGTTCAATCGCCAAAAACCACCATGCAACAAAAAGCTATCTTGCAATATACGGGTGGAACGACAGGACTATCCAAAGGGGCGATTTTATCACAGCGTAATATCGTTTCTGCTGCTCTACAGTCAGAAGCATGGTACCGCCCTGTCACTTCAGAAATTAACGAAGTCTATATCAATATGGTGATGGCTCTACCGCTATATCATATTTTTGCATTTATGCTGAGTTTGCTTGGTATGCGTTCAGGCTACACCTTTATATTGGTGCCAAACCCACGCGATATGTCAGGCTTTGTTAAAACATTATCAAAACAACCGTTTCATATTATTCCTGCTGTCAACACACTATTCAAAGGCTTACTCGATCAGCCAAACTTTAAAGATTTGGATTTTAGCTCACTACGCATATCACAAGCAGGTGGTATGGCAGCAACTGAACAGACCGCGGCTAAATGGTTGGCAGTCACTGGTTGCCCAATGATTGAAGGTTGGGGCATGACTGAAGGTGTTGCTGCTGGTACAGCCAACGTCATCACTGACCGTAAATTCAACGGTACAATTGGTATACCCGTTCCTAGCGTCGATGTCATCGTTGCTGACGATAATGGTAAACATGTGGGATTCAATCAAGCAGGAGAAATGTGTATAAAAGGTCCTAATGTGACCTCAGGCTACTTTAATAAAGACAGTAGCAACGATTTCACCACTGATGGTTATTTCCGCACTGGTGACATTGTCAGCATGGATGAACAAGGTTATATCACCCTACTTGACCGCAAAAAAGATATGATTTTGGTTTCAGGCTTTAACGTTTTTCCAAATGAAATTGAATCCGTCATGCTTGACTACAAAGGCATTATTGACTGTGCGGTAATTGGTATTCCAGATAGCCGCCAAGGCGAAGCTGTCAAAATTTATGTTGTCCCGAGCGATGATGATGTCACCAAAAATGATATTAGAGAATATGCTTTGGAAAACCTCACTGGTTACAAATGTCCGCATCATATTGAATTCATCAATGAACTACCAAAGAGCAATATTGGTAAAGTATTGCGGAAAAAATTGCGCGAAAAACATATATCAGATAACCCTCAAACACTATAACGTCTGAACGTCATAGTGTTTGAATTAAAAAAAGCCCTCTACTTATCAAGTAAAGGGCTTTTTTAATATTTTGATGACTGACTATTAGTTCATCTTATTAACCAGCCGTAATGGTAAGTGTTTCATAGCCTGCCCGACAACTGACCAAGGCAAGCTTGGTACACACGCTTCATCTACGCCAGCTTCAATCGCTGCGACGATTGCTTTGGTACCTGTTTCAGCATCTACTTCAAACGGCAGTGGCTTGGCATTTTCATTGATTTCGGTACGAATATAACCTGGATAAATAGTGGAAACTTTAATCGGCAACTTTGTTAATAGCATATCAGCACGAATACCTTCTGCCAAATAAGCCAATCCCGCCTTGGCAGCACCATAAGCCGTCAGATGCTTAGGCAAGCCACGCATCGCAGACATACTAGATATCACAACCAAATGACCAGCATTCTGTGTTCGAAAAACATTCATAGCCGCTTCACACTGTGCTAAGGCTGATACGAAATTTATTTCAACGGTACGGCGGTTGGTTTCAAAACGACCTTTGCCAATACGGCGACTCTCGCCAACACCTGCATTCACAACAACTTTATCAATATGACCAAAATCAGCAGTAAAGGCATCAAACACTTCAAAAATCGAACTGTAATCACTGACATCTAAGGCTCGATGCTCGATACGAATATTAGGATATGCTGCTACCAATTCTGATTTTAGACCCTCCAAACGATCTATACGACGCGCGCATATCGCAAGATTGTAGCCAAGCGCAGCAAAGAGCCTAGTCATCCCTTCCCCCAGACCTGAACTCGCACCTGTGATAAGTACGGTTTTATCTTGTCCAACCTGCTGCTTATTTAGCTTTTGTAAATAGCGTGTTGGCTGAACGGCACCAAATATCTTATTCTTATTTTGTCTGGCTTTTTTGGTGAGCAAATTTATCACTCTACTTTGCATGGACAGTCCTTTTTATATCGACATGAGATCAAAACGATAATCTATAATATCCTAAATTTATAGATTGATTTTGTTTGTTATCAAAATAAACCAACAGCATCCGACCAATGCTATGGCTGACCTTACTCATATAAAGCGCAGTTATGTATCTTAAGCAACTTCCTTGTCGTTGCTGCTATGTTTAACGCCACGTTACGAAAGATTGGCCATCAGAAAATAAATGACTGTATTCGTTTAGAGACAATAAACGTGTACTTTTGTTTTTGACAGTAATGGAAGTGACACCGGTATTGACCAAATTTTTATTCAACTGATATGCGGTTTGACTGCTTTGTTTTAATAGCTGTGCCGTAATAGCTGCTATCACACCCCCTGAGGTAAAAACCAATACCGTATTATCAGCATCCAAGTTAAGATTGGCTATCTGAATACAAACCTGTTCAAGTGCTTGCTGAGCGCGGTGATTAAACTGCGGCCAACTTTCTAGATAATCCTGATCGTTGTCACCACCATGCCAACGCTGCATCGCCTGATCAAACAACTCAGCTAAACGGGTCGCTGGCACCTCTGCTTTAGCAATCTCAGCTGCAATCGCGCCTTTATTAATAAACGCAGGATCCGATTTGACAAACACGTCTTTATGATTGAATTCATCAAACTGCGGTAAAATATAACTATCAGGCTCACGCATGCTCGTAGACGTGTTGCGACTATTTTTAATAGTCATAGATGACTGATAACTGGCCAAAAAATGCTGAGCAGAATCCTGCTGTCTCACCAGACTCCCTGTAAATATGGCATCGATACGGCGTTGTGTGGCCGCATAGTGCTGACCCAGCATTTTTGCTTGTGTGATACCTAACTCTGAGAGCTGATCGTAATTCTCTTGTCCAAATGATGCCTGGCCGTGACGTGCTAAAAGGATGGTTGTCATATTAATATTGCCTGTTTTCTATGCCTTTCTATAAGGTGCTTTATATATGTAGCTGCAGCTATGCGCTTTTTGATACGAAAAAAACACTTTGTAGCTGTAACCATGAACATAATGGCTACAAATACCTCGTAATATTGTAGGTAAGCTAAGCATACATAGCGTCAGCATAGCCTTTCGGTAATGTACTCTTTACCAGCGCTTGCACCTCACTCGGCAACTGCTCCATACTTTCGGCATCTATCTTAATATCTGACGAATGTGCTGTTAAATATGCGGTAAATGATGCATCACCTTCAAATGCCGCAATGAGCTTTAAAGATTTAGCATGCAACATGTGAACCACTATCCACATACTCTCAAAAACTGGGTTTGAGGTTTGTTTGTTATAAAAACGATAATAAATCTGCTGAATAATACCAGCCAAACGAAATAAGCCAAATACCTCATAAAACGTCCAATTAGAGACTTGCAGACCTGTTTTTGTCAGGTAATAGTCCACTACTTCATTGCGGGTCATCATACCGTCTAAATGTGTCGGTTGACGACGTGACTGCTGCATCACTGCATCATCATCAGCCTCTATCCAATAAGCAAGGGCACTGCCCAATTCCATTAGCGGATCACCTAGCGTTGCCATCTCCCAATCAAGCACTCCGATCACTCGTGTGGGATCTTCTGCATCTAAAATAACATTGTCAAAGCGCCAATCGTTATGAATCACGCAGGTCTTGATATCTGCTGGTGTATGACCAGTGAGCCATTGGCCAACTAGGCCAAAGCTAGGAACATTAGGCGTTTTAGCTTTAGCATAACGTTTGTTCCAGCCACCAACTTGTCGTGCGCAGTAGCCATCACCACGTCCTAACGCTACTAAGTTAGGATGATTGCTATAATCAACTTGATGTAGCTCTATTAAAGCATCAATAACATTGGTACATAACTCACGGATTTGGGCTGGATTAAGATTGATATCTTTGGGTAAATTGGCACGTGGGATGATGCCTTCAACACGCTCCATCACATAGAAATCATCACCAATAACCGACTCATCTTGACACAACGCAATCATTTCTGGCACATAGGGATATGCATCCTTCAATGCGGCTTGAACTGTGTATTCACGCACCATATCATGAGCAGATTTGGCTTTGGTTCCCTTTGGGGGACGACGTAATATCAAATCTTGGTTGTCATACTTCAGACGATATGTCCAATTGGATGCGCCTCCGGAAAACTGAGTAACCTCAGGTTCACCTTGAATATTCACACCCTGTGCGCGTAACCAGCTACTGACTGCCTGTACATCTAGAGACTCACCATCACGAACCGCGCCACCGATGTCCAAAACCTTTGTGTTTTTTGCAATGCTGTCAGTCGTAGCAGCATCATTCGTGGCACTATTATTTGTGGGACTGCTATTAGTCGCCATAAGACATTCCTTATCTATATTTAATGATAATCACTTACATATAAATCAGATACGGTTTTAACCTACTATCTCTAGTATTATCGTCATCCCATTGTATCCAAATTATAGTAAATTCACTATATCCATACTCAAGCTAGAGCATGTCACCCAGTTACCAGTGTTATCAATGCAATCGCACACTATAAATGATGACACGCCCTACTATCTGTGATTATTAATCACTATTATTATTTATTTTTACGACTAAACCCTTGGCTCTTCAGCTCTAATTTTGCAATCATGGTTTTATGAACTTCATCAGGGCCATCAGCCAAGCGCAACACCCTTGCTTGAGCATAGAAGCCTGGCAACATTGTATCCTGACACACACCCATGCCACCATGAACCTGAATCGCCATATCGACGACTTCTTGTAGTACAGTCGGCGCCACTACTTTGATCGCAGATATTTCTGTGAGTGCCGCTTTTGTTCCTTGTGCATCCATCTTCTGTGCAGCATACAAAGTCAGCAAACGAGCTTGGTCAATTTTGATACGAGCTTCAGCAATGCGCTCAAAGTTTCCGCCCAACTCTAGTATTGGCTTACCAAAAGCAGTACGAGACATACCACGTTTTACCGCAAGCTCTAAAGATTTTTCAGCAGCACCAATACAGCGCATGCAATGATGAATACGACCTGGCCCTAGACGACCTTGCGCAATCTCAAAGCCCATCCCTGGTCCACCAATAAAGTGGCTGACTGGCACACGTACATCTTTAAAGCTCACTTCACCATGCCCGTGCGGTGCATCATAATCACCGAATACTTTAAGCATACGCTCAATATGTACGCCAGCCGTTTTAACTGGTACCAATACCATCGAATGCTGATGATGACGGTCTTTGTTTTCATCAGGGGTATAAGCCATCACAATCAAAATATCAACAGCAGGGTCGCCCAAACCAGATGACCACCATTTGCTACCATTGACAATTATCTCATCAGCATCAACTACAGCCGTCGCTTGCATATTAGTGGCATCACTCGATGCCACCTCGGGTTCAGTCATACAAAAGACAGATCGCGTCTTACCTTCTAATATTGGCGTCAACCACTTGTCTTGTTGCTCTGGTGAGCCATAACGCCACAACAACTCCATATTGCCGCTATCAGGGGCATTACAGTTGAATACATGAGGTGCTAATAAACTGCGGCCTGTCAATTCTGCAATTGGTGCATAATCAGTGACAGAAAGCCCTGCACCTAATGTGTCATCAGGCAAGAACAAATTCCACAAACCAGCTTCACGCGCTTGCTTGCGCAGGTTTTCATAGGCTTCTGGCCATTCCCAGTTCTGCCAATCACCATCAGGATTTTTTTTGTGACAATCTGTCCAAAACTGCGCTTCTATTGGCTCAATATGGGTTTCGATAAATGCTTTGACTTTGGCATGCATGGTTTGCCCATGTTCTGTTGCGGTAAACATCAATGTATTATTTGACATAAGTGACTTCCTTTTCCTTATTTATCATTTGAATCAAGTGTTAATAAAAAACTCCATCAGAGCCTTATAGTCGGTTCAACCTAAAAGTAGCACAAGCCAACCTAGTGTAGAAGTATGTTTAATACCCAAAGCGAGGTTAACACCACAATACTTTTATAGTAGAATAACTATAGTGTACGCACGTATACTGTTTCCGTGTGTCTCATTTATAACACAGCATTTGTGAATAAACAGCAAAAAGGCGCGACCCGCTAGGACACGCCTTTTACAAAACACAAACAATGCTTAGATTTTGCTGCTATTTGAGAATATTCAAACGACTGTTCAGGTCAAAACGAGCCAAGGCATCTGGTAGTTTGTCGACCACCGTACTTACTGTCGCTTCTGCTGCTTGAGCCAACCCGAGCTTTTCAGCCAATGTTGGTTTTTGACGCGAGTGCAATGCATATACCTCACTATTTTCCATACGTTCTAAAATATAGCTATCTGACGTTTGTAGACTATCGATTAAGTTAAGTGTCAGTGCATCTTCGCCATACCAGTGCTCGCCAGTAGCCACTTTGGCAACATCCAATGCTGGACGATAGGTATTGACAAAGTGTTTGAACAATTCATGCGTCTGCTCTAGCTCTTCTTGATATTTAGTGCGGTCTTCGGCATCGTTTTCACCAAACATAGTAACCGTGCGCTTATAGTCACCAGCCGTAAACATCTCATAATCCACATCATGGTTTTTTAGCCATTTATGAAAGTTCGGTAGCTGTGACACCACGCCGATTGAACCGATAATGGCAAATGGCGCAGCAATCACATTATCCGCCACACAAGCCATCATATAACCACCACTGGCAGCCACTTTATCGACACATACTGTTAGTTTTAGGCCCGCGTCTTTTAGACGAACCAATTGCGCTGCGGCCAAACCATAACCATGAACCATCCCGCCACCTGACTCAAGACGAACGATGACCTCGTCGCCTTTGTTTGCAGTGCTGATCAGCGTGCTGATTTCTTCACGTAAATGCTTGACTGCTGTTGCTTTGATATCACCATCAAAATCTAGGACAAAAACTTGTGCCTTGTCATCCGCATTTTTTTTCTTATGTTTGGTTTTTACTTTTAATGCCTGTTTGGCTTTTTTGGCCATGGTCTTTTTGAATTGTTTGAGTGCCGCTTTGCCTTGAGTTGCTTCCATTAAATGCTCACGGCGTTGCTCTTGGCTTTTATTTAAATGTATAACTCGTAGTTCGATAGGGTTTTTTGCGGGATGAAAAAGCATGAGCAGTATTCCTTAAGTAATTGAAACCATTTTAATAAATTTTATAAGTTAGCTTGATATGTGCATAGTGGGCTATATTTTCAAGCAATATGACAATATTTAACCAGATGTAAATGTTCTGGTATCAATACATGTAGCGCTGAAGTATTACCGTTATTTGATTGACCTCAGCAGGTTGTATAACAAAGGCAGATTAGGCATAATATGCGTTTAAACCAAATTTTCTGCAGCCAACGTGATGACCATTTGTCGTAATCGCGTTGTTTGTGCGTTTTTTAGCGGATAGCTCGAATCGCACAGCGATGGCTGCATTATTGTATTTCGAATTGGGCTGACAACTGGATAACTATATTATGACGCATAGCGAATACCGAGACGAATATTGCGGAGCTGTAACCGAAAGCTTGATTGATCAAACCATTAGTGTCGTAGGCTGGGTACATCGTCGTCGCGATCACGGTGGCGTGATTTTCTTAGACATGCGTGACCGTGCTGGTATCTTGCAGGTCGTTGTTGATCCTGATACCCCAGAAGCGTTTGCTACTGCTGATGCAGTACGCCCAGAATACGTACTAAAAATTACTGGTCGCGTACGTCGTCGTTACGAAGGTACAGAGAACGCCAATATGACCAGTGGTCAAATTGAGCTATTAGGTAAAGAGATCGAGGTACTTGCCAAGTCTGAAACCCCACCATTCCCATTAAATGATGACAAAGCCACGGTATCAGAGGACTTATGTCTAAAATATCGCTATCTGGATATGCGTCGTCCACAAATGCAAGAACGTATGGTATTCCGTGCGAAAGCCACATCAGCGATTCGTCGTTATTTAGATGACCATGGCTTCTTGGATGTTGAAACCCCTATCTTGACTCGTGCCACACCAGAAGGTGCGCGTGATTATCTAGTACCATCACGTACCCGTCCAGGTAACTTTTTTGCTCTACCACAATCGCCACAGCTATTTAAACAGTTGCTAATGGTGTCAGGGTTTGACCGTTACTATCAAATCGCTAAGTGTTTCCGTGATGAGGATTTACGTGCTGATCGTCAGCCTGAATTTACACAGGTGGATATTGAGACTTCTTTCTTAAATGAAGAAGAAATCATGAACATCAACGAAGGTCTAATCAAGCATTTGTTCAAGACCATGATGGACGTTGAGTTCGAGCAGTTTCCCCGCATGACTTACGCTGAAGCAATGCGTGACTACGCCTCAGACAAGCCTGACTTGCGTATTCCTTTAAAACTCATCGACATTGCCGATTTGATGAAAGACGTTGATTTTAAAGTATTCGCTGGTCCTGCTAACGATCCTAAAGGTCGTGTGGCTGCCCTGCGTATTCCTGGTGGCGCTTCATTAAGCCGCAAACAAATCGATGCTTATACCAAGTTCGTTGGTATCTATGGCGCACGTGGCTTGGCTTATATCAAAGTCAATGATGCCAGCAAAATCAACAACGGCGTAGATAAAGAGTCTGGCCTACAGTCTCCAATCATCAAAAACATGACTGATGAAGTATTGGCAAGCCTAATCGAACGTACTGGTTCAGAAGATGGTGATATCATCTTCTTTGGTGCAGATAAAGCCAGTGTCGTAAACGATGCAATCGGCGCACTACGTCAAAAAATCGGTCTCGACCTTGACATGACAACTTGTGAGTGGGCACCACTTTGGGTAACCGACTTCCCAATGTTTGAGCAAACTGATGATGGCAACTGGACATCAATGCATCATCCATTCACTAAGCCTAAAGGCTCAGTTGATGAATTAAAACACAACCCAGAATCAGCCCTATCTATTGCTTATGATATGGTGTTGAACGGTACAGAAATTGGTGGCGGTAGCTTACGTATCAACACCTTTGATATGCAGCAAGCCGTACTTGAAGCTTTGGGTATCGGCGAGCAAGAGGCTGAAGACAAATTTGGTTTCTTACTTGATGCATTGAAATTCGGTGCACCACCGCATGGTGGTTTGGCGTTTGGTTTAGATCGCTTGATTATGTTGATGGTAGGGGCAAACTCTATCCGTGACGTGATTGCCTTCCCTAAAACCAAAACCGCTGATTGCCCACTGACTCAAGCACCTGCTGGCGTCGATAGCAGACAACTGCGTGATCTTGGTATCCGTGTGCGCGAAAAAGCACAGGCTGACACCAATCAATCTGCACAATAAACAGTCAAGATAATGGTTAGCTACTTTTCTGACTGGTTACGTGATTCATCACCGTGTGAATGGTCATGAATCCGTATCATATTTTCAAATTCGTGCCACTGTCTGTATTACAGATATTGGCACGTTTTGCTGCGTGGATAATTATAAAGATACCCAGTCTCAGCATCATGCGTACGGTTAGTACCAACATGGCGATGATTGCTCCTAAATTGTCCACTGCACAAAAACAAGCGTTAACCAAAGAGATTATTTATCATCAATGTTTAACCAGTATTGAGTCAATCAAAAGCTGGGCAATGTCACCTGAGTGGAGTATTTCTCAGATTCGTGATGTCCATAATAAAGAGATTTTATTAGAAGGACTGGCTAATCCTAACGGCATGTTGGCCATCGTACCGCACCTTGGTACGTGGGAGATGATGAATGCATGGCTCAACCAGTTTGGTTCGCCGACCATCATGTATAAACCCGTCAAAGGCAGTCTCACTGATGACTTTGTGCTGCAAGGTCGTTCACGGCTTAATGCAACTTTGGTCCCTACTGATGGCAGCGGTGTCAAAGCTATCTTTAAAACCCTTAAACAAGGTGGCTTTAGTATCATATTGCCTGACCATGTTCCAGATCCATCTGGCGGTGTGGTTGTGCCTTTTTTTGGAGTGGAGACATTAACCAGTACGCTCGCCTCCA
Source organism: Psychrobacter sp. AOP5-GZ1-6 (assembly GCF_052376345.1). NCBI lineage: Bacteria > Pseudomonadati > Pseudomonadota > Gammaproteobacteria > Moraxellales > Moraxellaceae > Psychrobacter > Psychrobacter sp. AOP5-GZ1-6. Next base: position 11,302 of record NZ_JBQSVP010000017.1, read on the forward strand.
AATTGGCCAGTAAAACCAAATGTGCATTGGTAGGCTTATCTTGTATCCGTCGTGACGACGGGCGTGACTTTGATATTTATTGCTATCGGCTTGATAATCCAGCACTTTATGACCGCAATACAGAAACATCTGCTCAGGCACTTAATTTAGCCATGCAACATATGATTGAAGACAAGTGCAGTCATTATATGTGGGGCTATCGACGTTTCAAACATATTCCCACACTGGGCAATCCTTATACTGCTGACCAAGAAGCGCTAGCCAATTTTATTCATAAAAACAATCAAACTGTCCATGCTGATAAAAGTCAACATAAGCAATAACCATACAGTCAGTTAAGCGTTTAGAGAGATTGTGAATAACATCCATGCTAATATTGGCTAACTTTTGTGGCTTTTAGCTTTATTAACTTTTTATCGATATCAATATGAGTGCATTATGGCAACTGACCTAACGAACATCTCATCAACCGACCTCACGGCAGCAGAGTCCAGTACTACTGCGCAACGTTATGTCATCTGTATGAAATGGGGTGATAAATACGGCCCTGAGTACGTCAACCGCTTGTACAATATGGTCAGCCGCCATCTTACCTTAGACTTTCAAATGGTCTGTCTCACAGATGATAGTACGGGTATTGACCCTGCTATCATGTGCCACCCTATCCCAGAAATGGATCTGCCAGCAGGTCCTGAACGCGGTTGGAAAAAGCTTACAACGTTCAAGCCTGAACTGTACGATCTCAAAGGCGTAGCACTGTTTTTAGATATCGACATCGTTATCGTCGATAATATCGATGCCTTTTTCACTTACCAAGCCGAGCATGAAGACAGCGTCGTCATCATCCGTGACTGGAAAAAACCATGGCGCATGATTGGCAATAGTTCAGTCTATCGCTTTAACATTGGTACGGGCACGTATCCTGACTTATTGGCAAACTTCGAGCGCAACTTTGACACTATTCGTCAGCAAGTACGCCACGAACAGGCCTATTTGTCCAACTATTTACGCGAACATCATCACCTAGAATATTGGGATAAAACTTGGTGCGTCAGCTTCAAATACCAATGTATTGCGCCTATTCCTTTTAACTTTGTGCGTGCACCTACACTGCCTGATGGTGCAAAGATAGTAATATTTCATGGTGAGATTAACCCGCCAGATGCCATCAATGGTAGCGGCGGCAAGTGGTATCGTCATGTTAAACCAAGTCCATGGTTAAAAACTCATTGGCAGTAAGTAAAAAGTCTATAGCATAGCTGCCACAACAAGCAATACTGAATAATTTTCCAAATATAAACTAAGGCGTGTTGCTAAGGTATTCACATTACCTTCGACTTACTCTTTGTTTGGAACACAGATTTCATAACCTAGCAGCAATCAGCAGTGCCTATTTGTGAATAATCAAACACGCCCTAATACAAATTAGCTATACTAAGACTTAATTGCGATATGCTTTTCAAACAGCAATGAAGCCTATCTAAACACCACCTTTACCTTACTATCATAACTACTTCGTAAACAATCATCAGTCTTCATCAAACACTAGGGCGTGTCTTCATTTTAAAAATGGTGATAAAAATGAGATAAACAGCAGTCAAACAAGGAAAATAGCGCAGATAATATCGATATATTAGTCAGCTATTTGACGCCGTTTAGCAAAATTTAGCCATTTTTAACCCATTTAGATGACTATCGATTGAATTGAAGACACGCCCTAATTCAACAATTACTTGGATTAATCATGAAAATAGCAGTTGTAGGCACCGGTTATGTTGGTTTATCAAATGCGTTGTTACTGGCCCAGCATAATGAAGTCATTGCGGTTGATATCATTTCTGAAAGAATCGAACTACTGAACTCGAAGCAGTCACCTATCGAAGATAATTATATTGCAGATTTTTTATCATCTAAAGACCTGAATTTTTCTGCAACAACTGATGCACAATCTGCCTATAAAGATGCAGACTTCATCATTATTGCAACGCCAACAGACTACGATATAAAGACCAACTACTTTAACACTTCAACTGTAGAGGCTGTCATTGAACAAGCGCTATCAGTAAACCATAAAGCTACTATCATCATAAAGTCCACCGTTCCCGTTGGTTATACTAACGGTATAAGAGAAAGGTTTTCCAGCCAAAATATTATCTTTTCTCCTGAGTTTTTACGTGAAGGCAAGGCACTCTATGACAATCTTTACCCATCAAGAATCATCGTTGGCGAACAGTCTGAGCGTGCCGAAATATTTGCAAACTTACTCTTAGAAGGTGCTATTAAAAAAGATGCACCCCTGCTATTTACCGACTCGACTGAAGCTGAAGCCATTAAGTTGTTTTCTAACACTTACTTAGCCATGCGTGTTGCTTATTTTAATGAGCTAGATACCTACGCGCAGACCTTCGGCTTAGATACCAAACAAATTATCAAAGGCGTAGGCCTAGACCCCCGTATCGGTGATCACTACAACAACCCATCATTTGGCTATGGTGGCTACTGCCTACCTAAAGATACCAAACAGCTCCTTGCCAACTATAACGAAGTCCCTAGCAACCTTATTAGAGCCATCGTTGATTCTAATAGCACTCGTAAAGACTTTATCGCCGACGCAATAATCAAAAAACAACCAAAGACCGTGGGGATTTATAGACTGGTGATGAAGAGTGGCTCAGATAACTTCAGAGCATCTGCTATCCAAGGCGTTATGAAGCGTATCAAAGCGAAAGGGATCACAGTGGTCGTTTATGAACCAGTTTTACAAGAAGATAACTTCTTTAATTCAAAAGTCATTACGGATTTAAACGCATTCAAAGCTATGAGTGATATTATTGTAGCCAATCGCTTATCCACTTATATTCAGGATGTATCAGATAAAGTATTTACACGTGACTTGTTCGAAAGCGATTAGCTGCTGTATTACAAACCTAGAAAAATTAAACACTGACTATCGTTTATGCCTCATTTAGCACTCTTTTGGCTGGCCACATTGCCTTCTGTAGATTGTAGGAAATGGTATCGCCATCTGAAAATAATCCCAACGCTGAAGGAATATTAGTAATAATGAAACAACCTAAATCTAAATTGGCTAACCTACTTTCTTTGAATCAGCATCGTAAAAGACTTGGTGCAGCAAAAGTAGCAAATCAATTACAACAAGTGGATTGGGAAACCATGAGCTCACAGATCATTGAGGGTGATACAAGCACATACACTCATGGTTCTGACAAAAACCTACAATCTCATATTGATAATTTGAGACATGAATTTGTGGGTCGTACAGAGCTTGAGTACTACCATGCCAGTTTAATTGTACTAATACGCCGTGACTTTCAAACAAAAAACAACTTCAACATCTTCGAGCAGCTTTGGTATCAAAACCATGAGTTTTTGATCAACAACCTCAATACCCGATGGTTAATTTCAGCTTGTGATACCTTCATAGATCACTCTGATGATGACTACTTAATATCTTTATTGATGAATGCTGTTATCATGGTGAATACGATTAAGCTACAAGAAAGTGAGCTGTTTTTAACCGCATCAGAGAAAGCTTTACCGAAATTAGAGCGCAAAAATTCTTTAGAAGCTGAAAGATTAGCATTGTTTGATGGTGTTTCAGGATTTGCAGTGGGTACTGATGATACATTACGTAATATGCGCTGGCGCTTAGATAAGTTATGTAACGCTCATGTACTTGGCGGCATTGTTCTTAAAGTTTTTGAAAGTGCTCAGCACCCAGATGCTAACACCGTGTACTCCCGATTTCGTGCTTTGCATACTCGGGATAAAACTGCTTGGTGGACGGAATAAAATCAATGTCAAATCAATCAAATATAACAGCGTTAGTCATTAACTTAAATAGCGCAGTAAAACGCTGGTGCTTTCAGGAAAAACAATTAAGCCATCTTAAGATCAACTATCATCGTCACGCAGCAACATCTGTAGATGACTTAACAGATGCTACGTATGAAAAGTGGGCTAATGACTGGCAACGGAAACTGAGACGTACCGAAGTGGCTTGTTTTTTAAGCCATTACCGTGTTTGGAAACATATCGCTAATAGCGGGCAAGCGTTTTTGGTTTTAGAAGACGATGTCTTACTGTCTGAGCACCTTCCTGAAGCCTTAGCAGTCTTAGAAAACAATCAGTCTCTTGATTATGATCATATTACTTTCGAAACTAGAGGCAGAAAGAAGCTTGTTACTAAACAAAGTGTCTTAGACTCAGAACATTTTAGCCTGCACACTCTATTTCTAGATAAAACAGGAGCAGCAGCTTATCTTCTAACCCCAGCAGGAGCAAAGAAGCTGATTAATCAAGTAGACAAGAAGGGTGCGGGACTAGCTGATGCTCTTCTGTGCCATACTAAGACTCTAAAAAAGTTACAATCTATTCCTGCTTTGGCTATTCAAATGGATATGGCAAGTCATTACAAGATGTCCAACCTTGAACAACCGTCTGTTGCCAAAAGCAATATTTCTACAGTCATCCATTCTAAACCTACGGCAAATAGCCTATCAGATAAGCTAACATTTAAATCTAAGCGCTTAGCTGCTCAGGTAGATATGGGGCTGATTCAAGCTCGCCACTCTAGTCAATCTAATTATATTGAAATAAGACCAAATGAAGATGAGTTTGCCTACTTATCTTATTTACTTAAAAATTAATTGACTCTTTTTTCATTAGGATTCTAAAGTCTGAAGATATTTTTGAGCAACACTATCAGGTAGCAAACCTACGTCAAAGCTACTACTAAAGCTTTCAGGACTTTCACTAATCTCATTCAATTTAGCAGATAAACTCTCTATATCACCTACCTTCACTAGGTTACTCTCAGGAAGAAGCTCTCTTGGTCCAGATTCACAGTCTGTACTTATAACTGGCACACCTAAAGCCAAAGCTTCCGCTATTACAATGCCAAACCCTTCATAAATTGAAGAAAGCACCATCGCATCAGCATTAACTATCAAAGGATAAGGGTTCGGCTCAAACCCACAAAATATAACCTTATCTGTGACACCTAGCTCACTGCAGAGGTTTTCACATTCTTGTTTAAGCTCTCCCTGCCCTACCAGTAGCAATGGTTTTCTCTGATGACTCCTCGCATAAGCCTTTATCAAGTCCATATGATTTTTTTGAGCCTTAAACTTTCCGACATGAATGAGATAACCCTGCTTGAGTAATGGATACTGAGTGATTAATTTGTGTAGTATATCCAACTGCTTAGCAGATTTTAAAATAAACTCTCTATCAATTGGATTATGAATAGCTGTAAGTGAGCTTATCTGTTTGACTATACCTTCGAAGTCCTGCTTCACACCTTGACTAACTGCTACAATGTTCTGATTTGAATATACGTTTTGTAGCGCTTCATTCGTTAAATAGGTATGGATACTCTTTTCCTTAGATAAGGTGTTATGTATTACAAACAACTTATTAGGCAACTTACTATATGCTAGGACCTGATCCACCTGCCATAAATTAGATATCAAAAGCGCAGGTGTATCAGTAATATTATTTTTTACATATTTATCGAACACTCGAGCAAACACCTTATTTCGGATATACTTAGGCATCCATCGATAAGACTGATAAGATAAAAAATGCAAATGAATATCTGATACTTCATAGTCAACTTGATTTTTGAAGCAAACAATATGAGGTTTATAGCCTAGCTGTTTAAAACCTTCAGCAAGCGTCAATACAAAGCGTTCAGCTCCTCCGCCTTGTAGGCTAAATATTGCTAGAATGACCTTATTTTTTTTCAGAGTCATATGCCATCTCTTTACTTAGTGAAAATATTTTTATTCACGTTTTTTATTGCTCCTTCAACGCTATTATTTCTATATAGGTCAAATTTAATATTTCTAATAAAAGTACTCCAAGGTTTTTTGATATTAGAAATGGTGGTTGATATTTTCTCTCTATTAGCACTTTCGTACTTGGGGTTAAGGCTACGGATTTGAGCATGTGTTTTCAGCGGCTGAACTATTTCTGGAAAGTTTTCTGTTAGAAACATCTTGTACTGCGGTACATAGGGTTGAGTATACTCACAATCAAACATCCAAGGTTTATTACGACTAATAAAATGAATAATATAAGGCTCTACCTTCTTTATTAGCCTATAGTTAGTTTCATGCAGCTGCCAATTAAATTCAAAAGGAATGACTGGCATTTCACCCATAAAGGCTATATTTATTGCAGACTGATCATGACATCTTAAGTTTGAGCTTTTATTAAAAGCAGCTTCAAAAACCCTTTCAACTAAACTATATTTTATACAGTTTTGGACATCAAAAACCAACACGCCTGAGTTTCTATATAAATGGTTACCTTCATGATATACACGAAGATAATCTAGTATTTTGGGTGTAACACCATTCTTAATTTTAGAGTGCCTATTAACTTCGGTAATATCAGGTGCTGCTGCCACGCAGAAATCACTATCAAAATCATCGCATAAGAACATTAAGTCTTTAAAAAAAGGCTTGTTAATATATACATCTGCATCTAAATAAACAATTCGCTCATACTCTTCAGCGAAAACATGAGGCAAAAAAACCCTGTTATAAGCAGCTAGTGATAAATGATCAACAGGTAAGCTATCCATACCTGTAGCATTAAGCTCAATGAATCTAATATCTAAGCTTCTAAAGCTTTCTGGAACTAACTTAAGGTCCGGTAAACAAATACATATATCAAAAGAACGCTCTTTTTCTTTATTTATTATTTGTTTTGCACAAAATAACGAGTAAGCTAGATATCCCTCATCAACACAGAATACAACTGCATTCTGAAACTTATTTATACTATTATATTTTTCAACCTGACAATATATCGAACCATTCAACGTCTTTATTGATAAATTACTGATCATAAACTTCCTCTTAAATACTTTTCACTGGTGTTCATTGCTCTTCCATATTATTAGTGCGTTATACATAAACAAACCCACCTCTCTAAATAACTAGCATAAATTAATATGTTTTTATGAGTTTTATTACAAATCGAAGTAGTTACATTATGAATACATATATTTAAATCTATATTATCTACTTACAAGAGTACAAACCCATTTAATAATAATTATAATGTAGCTAGTAAAAAGCTGAGACCTGCAACCTACAGAACTCAGCCTTTCTAGAGCTTCAGTTTGTTTTTAAATAATATTAAACCTTATGATTAATTAGATATGAAATTATCAATCAATAAAACTTAACCAATCCATATACTGCTCATTGCGACCATGTACCACGTCAAAATACAAGGTTTGCAGCTTCTCAGTTAATGGACCACGGCCCCCATTACCGATAGTACGGTCATCGTATTCACGAATCGGTGTGACCTCAGCAGCCGTACCGGTCATAAAGATCTCGTCCGCTAAGTAAAACTCATCACGAGTGATGCGACGCTCGACGACTTTGATACCTAAGTCATCAGCAAACTGAATGATCGTACGACGGGTGATACCGTCAAGCGCACCACCGCCCAAATCTGGTGTATGTAGTACGCCGTCTTTCACTAAGAATAAGTTCTCGCCAGCGCCTTGGCAGACATACCCTTGGGGATCCATTAGGATGGCTTCGTCATAGCCATTGCGGGTGACTTCTTGGTTGGCCATGATAGAGACAGGATAGTTGCTCGAGGCTTTGGCTTTACACATGGTCACATTGGTCATGTGGTGGGTAAATGATGAGGTTTTGACACGGATACCGTTTTTGATGCCTTCTTCACCAAGATAGGCGCCCCAGTGCCATGCTGCGACCATGGCATTGATACTGTTATCACGTGATGATAGGCCAAGTTTTTCTGCGCCAACCCAAATCAGCGGACGGATATACGCCTCTGCCAAGTTGTTTTGTTTGACCACGTCTTTCTGGGCTTGCTCAAGTGCCGCTGCGTCAAAAGGCACATCCATCTGAAAAATCTTCGCTGAGCCCATCAAACGCTCAGTGTGCTCTTTTAGGCGAAAAATCGCTGTACGGTTGTCAGCAGTTTGGTAAGCGCGAACCCCTTCAAATACTGCCATGCCATAATGTAGGCTATGGGTCAGTACGTGGACGCTGGCATCGGGCTGCTCGATCATCGTGCCATTCATCCAAAGCTTACCTTCTTGTGTTGCCATATTCATTTTATAGTCCTTATGCTAGCGCTGACGTCTAACTTTTTTAAGTAGGTTTTGTTTAACAGTGATTATCAACCATATATGATACCACCACCGCATCTATTTTTATGGTAAAAAATGCATCTTGGTTGTGAAAATTGGTTTAAGAAAACCAATTGTCAATTTTTTATAAGTAGTTTGTACATTGTCTCAATGCTCAAGGCGTATCCTCGGCATCATCCACCCCCATCAAGTGCTGCCACTGATCTTGCACCAGTGCGCGCGTTTCCTTCCATAGCGATTCATCGACCAATAGCGACTGCTCGGATAGTGCCAACTGATGGGTGGCCGCGCGTATTCTGAGATAAGCATCGGTCAAGTCTTGGCAAACTTGCGCTTCCCAAATTCCTAGTAATGCAACCTCTTCAAAAATCCGAACGTTGTCGCTCCATTTGGTCAAGCTTGGGTACTCATGTGAGTAGGCCAATACGGCAAACTGTGCCAAAAACTCAATATCAATGATGCCGCCAGCATCTTGTTTCAGATGGAATTTACCAGCGTGCTGTTTCCACTGGCTGGTGCCTAGATGCTTTTGCATTTTAATACGCATACTGGTGACTTCACTACGCACTTGCTCTAGCGTACGCGGTAATGCCAGCACATTTCGTCGAATGTCATAGAAGCGCGCCATGACTCTTTTATCTCCACAAACTCCCCGCGCCCGCACCAATGCCTGATGTTCCCACGACCAGGCTTTATCCATCTGATACGTCTCAAAAGCATTACAAGACACAACCATCATGCCTGCATTACCTGAAGGGCGCAGACGCATATCAATCTCATAAACACGACCATCTCGAGTTTGCGTATTGAGGTAGTTCATCAATTTTTGTACCAAGCGCGCAGCGAACTTCATACCGCTTACAGACTTTTCACCTGTGGTCATGCCTTGTTCTTTAATTTTATGTAAAAACACCAAATCCAAGTCTGAAGAATAGGACAGCTCTAACCCGCCAAGTTTACCATAACCAATAATAGCAAATCCACAATTGGCTTCAGTCACAGGGTCGCCGTCTTGGCCAATAGGATAGCCATAGCGGCTGACAATCTCTGAAAAAGCACGCTCTAATGCTGCCTCTAATACCACTGCTGCGATATAAGTTAATGAATCAGATACTTTCATAATAGGACGTTCAGCCAATATATCGCTAGCAGCCACCGCCAATATTTGGTTCTTTTTAAACAGTCGTAAGACGCTGAGCAGCTTTTCTTCATCATGAGGTTCTACACGTAATAACTGTTGACGCAGAATATCACGCAGCTCAGCCTTATCAGGTAAATGATGGTAGCGCTGCTGTAAGAAAGTATCTAGCAGTACAGGATAGTGTGCCAACTCTTTTGCAATCCAAGGACTCGCTGACAGCATCGGAATGAGTTCAGTTGTTGCATTTGGGTTTTCTGCAATCATCACTAAATAAATAGAACGGCGACAAATCGCTTCGAGTAAGGAGATGAGACGTGGCAACGCTGTGTTGGCCAATTGCTGCTGATCTTGATGTGCCAATAGCGCATGGACAATCACAGGATATGCATCATCTAAACGCTCTCTTGCTTCGTCACTTAAGTTTCCGACCAGTTTTGACTGCCAAAAGCTTTGTAGTAGCTCACGGTTTGTTTGTGTGAGCACTTTGTTTAAGCGTGTAATCTGCTCATCAAGATCTTCTGGCTCAAGGCTTTCATCGTCTTGATCTGGTACTTGCCGTTCAATTACCATCTTCTCAAACGGTACATTTACATTATTTCGATGCTGATTGAGTGTGTGCAACAAGGCTTTCCAATCCTCAAAACCCAATGTGATAGCCAGATTATGTTGCCAATGTGGATCATGTGGTAAGCGTTGTGTTTGCTGATCATTAATCGCCTGAATTGCATGCTCAAGTCGACGTAAAAAGCGATAAGCTGCTTGTAGATGCCTATAAGTTACAAGCTCTAAATACTTGAGCTTATATAATACCTGCATCGCTTCTAGACACGACTTCACTTGTAATTGAGAATGCCTACCACCATAAATCAACTGAAACGCTTGTACGATAAATTCAATATCCCTAATGCCACCTGCGCCAAGTTTGATATTATCCAAATCTTCACGTTGTGCCACTTGGTTTTGGATGAGAGATTTCATCTCTCTCAATGCTGAAAAAGCACTGTAATCAACATAATAGCGAAAAACAAATGGCTTAATAAGCGCTTGCAACTCATCATAAAACGGTTGTTCTAGCTGCCCTACCACACGCGCTTTTAGCCATGCAAAACGTTCCCAAGCTCGTCCATGTCGACAAAAATACTTTTGTAGTGCTGACAGATGAATAGCCAAATCACTACCATCGCCCCATGGACGCAGACGCATATCAACACGAAAGACGAATCCATCTGCTGTGTTATGATCCAACAACTTGATAATACCTTGACCAAGCCTAGTCATAAAACGCTTGTTATCTATGCTACGTGTGCCTTTGGCTTTATCTCCATTGGTTTCACCCAGTGCCTGATGCACAAAGATAAGATCGATGTCACTCGATAAATTCAGCTCATGAGCACCAAGCTTACCCATAGCCATGATAGCCATATCATCAATTTGAACCTGACCTTTATCATCAATAAAAGTCGGTTCGCCATATTGGTCAATCAAGTTTTGATAGGTATAATCTTTAGCAAACGAGATACAGCCAGCTGCAAACTCAGAGAGCTCATCAGTTAATTGCTCAAGTTTAATCATCTGCAAAGCATCTTGCCATATCCAACGCATCATAAGTAAGGTGCGCAAATGACGTAACCCTCTCATCACCTTAACTTCATCAGCAAGTTGATAATTCTCATCCAACGTATAGTCTTGTATCAGATCGTCAATCTGCTGCCGCGTTAAAGTCTGATCTAATGGGTAACTTCGTAAAAACGTTTGGCAAGAGACTGTGCGTCTCTCCCAAATCTGATATGCAAACTCGCTAGCTGTTTGCAATACTTGCAGCTGATCTGCTGTAGGCTGACTATCTGTACCATGGATCTCACGTGAAGACGTAGCAGGTAACATAGGTAAATAAACTCCTTGCTTGGAATGATAAGACTACGTGAACCTAGCGCATAATATTAGTGTTTTTTCTTATGAGGTAGTTACCGCATCGGACAACCATACTAATATATGCCAGTATTTAATATAAAACCACTTTTTTTAATAACACTGACTCTATTTGCTTTTGAACGCTTTATGGTAGCATAAACCACTTTAGCATTAATGACTGATAAGACTTCCTATGGCAACCACGACTCCTTTACTCCTGATTACCGCTGACCCTAGTCAGCCGCTTAACGCTCTAGCGCTACGCTATGCTCATGCCTATCTCAAAAACATCTCAAATCAGGAAGATACAAATAGTAATAAAAAATTAAATGTCTTTTTTTACGGCGACGGTGCCCATACCGCCAACCGCTTACGATGGCAGTCAGCAGATCAGGTCGATTTGACCAAAGCATGGCAACATCTTGCGGATCAGTATCAATTGTCACTGCCAGTCTGTGTCAGTACCGCACTTAGCCGCGGTATTAGTGACACAGACAACAGTACACGCCATCAACTCAATGGTGATAACCTTGCTACTGGCTTTTCACTAGTCGGATTGAGTGAGCTTGCTATGATGATGCAAGATAACTGTCGTCTGATACAGTTTTAACAGAACACCGTTTTGAGACAAACCTCTTAGATAACCTAACCGTGACGATAATAAACCGTCAAGCGACCAATCAGATTAGGATTTAATCATGAAACTATTAATTCAGTTGCAGACACCGACTGAAATAGCCAGTTACGAAGGCTGTGCACTCGCCCTAACACTGGCGACCTTTGGTCATGAAGTGCAACTATATTTGGATGCCCCTGTCTTTGGCCTACTGATGCAATCTGAATCACGTTTGCATGGCATGATTCAATCACTGGAGCTATATGATATGCCAGCGGCTTGGTTACCTGATGATGTCTTTAGTGGCTGGGTCACTGGCATGCTACCAACCGACCTGGCCTCACAACTGACCCTGATACCAGAAATCGTCAACTCACAAGATTTTGAACAAATACTGACTTTTTAATTGATCAGATAGGATTAAAGTAAATGGCAACGTTATATCAATTACACAGCACAATAGACACACTTAGACGCAGTGTCGATGAGATGTCACGTACATGGCACTCAGGTGACAGCATTGTATTACTTGGCACGACCGTCGCTTTTATAGACTGGCTAGACGCCTATCTGGGCGATATCAATATTGAGGATATTGCTGGTATTTACGCACTGGCCGATGACATCTCACAACTATCTGTTGATACAACTGACAAACTGAGGTTGCCTAGCAAGCTAAGCGGCGTCTTAACAGATAATGAATGGGTCAACCTGACTCAAGACAAACAATTTGATAAAGTCGTGACTATTGCCTTATGAATAACGATAATGCTACTACTCCTACAAAACCACCTCATGACATTGAAATTAGTGTTGAATTAGATCATGACGGTCATCTGTGTGACCATACTATCTGGACACCTGATATCGCACAGCAGCTGGCTGACACGCTAGACGTACATTTAGAGACCGAGCATTTAGAGGTTTTACAGCAGGTACGAGCGTTTTTTACTAAATTTAATCATGCGCCCGCAACACGGCCGCTGATAAAATGGCTACAAAAAACGCTACCTGAACACGATATTAGCAATCAAAAATTACAGCAGCTATTCAAAACAGGTTTGGTCGCCCGTCATGTCAATCGTCTAGCAGGTTTACCAAAACCGCCTAATTGCTTGTAACACGCTCTATAGTCGATTCAATTTAAAAGTAGTACCAAGCGATCGAGTGTAGACGTATATTTAATGCTTCAAACGAGGCTAACGCTATAATCATTTTATGCTGTAGTCATTTTATGCTTTAATTGTTGTATAGCGCAATGACGATAACATTGGCAACACTATTTTGGATCGTATACCGTCAACGTCTCATAACCCACGCTACGTCCTTCATCACCACCAAATCCTTGCTGACGCCATATTTCATATAGACATATCGCCACGCTATTTGACAAGTTCAAACTGCGTGAATCGGCTAGCATTGGTAGTCTCAACCAATTATCACTACCAATGTCTGCTCGTATATCATCTGCAAGACCTGCCGTTTCTGAGCCAAACACCAATGCGATATTGGGCATCAATGCCACATCTGATGACCCACTTGCCTGCTGCCCACTAAAATCATAATCGTAAAATGGTTTACTCAATTTGGTGGTCAATGCCGTAACGACATGACAGTCAGCAGTTTGCAATGCCTGTCTGGCGGCCACCCAATCATCATGTACTTGCAGATGTGCATACTCATGATAATCCAAACCTGCACGGCGTAGTTTTTTATCATCAAGCTCAAACCCTAACGGCTTGACTAAGTGCAATTGTGCGCCACTATTGGCACACAAGCGGATAATATTACCCGTATTACTAGGCATTTTGGGTGCTACCAATACAATATGAATGGTCATGCTAACTACTCCGTAAGTGGTCAAGGCTTATTATTTATGTTTATTGTCAATGAGTTATCGAAAGTTACAGTTTACTGCCAATAATTACATTTTGATACTGTGCAACGTTTTTAACTTTCACTATGATGTCTGTAACGGATAGCAAGATAGTTATTACTTATAATTATCTCTCTATTCAATAAACCCTCAGTAAGGCTTAAGCAAAATGCTTAACACCACTGTTATTATTTATAAACAATTTATTTTGAGGATATTATTATGAAAAAAGTAATCATCGCATCTTTGACAGCTATGTTTGTACTAACTGGTTGCAACACTTTTAAAGGTTTGGGTCAAGACGTATCAAGCGCTGGTAATGCAGTTACTGGCGGCGCACAAGACGTTCAAGATAAAATCTAATTATTAATATATAGTTGAGTTCAAATAATTTCGATACAAGGAAACCGAGTGCAAGCGATACATTAGTATGGTTAGCGAGGATGACGATGTAGCGGATTTATCTGGATTTGACTATAATAGATTTTTAAAAGGCTTATCATTTATTTGGTAAGCCTTTTTTATTGATGCTTATATTCCACTGATTTTTTCTGAAAGGCTATCAATATATAAAGTAAAAATGGTAAAAAACAACCAAGTGTAGATATGTATTAAATCACTCAAACAAGCTTAACACTGTCACATTTCTATAGCGGATAAACTATAACACTATAAAAACTCTCTTAATATCTGATTGAGATAACGCTGTCCCAATTCTGTTGGCTGTAACCACGCCCTACTGTCTGTCAGTAATCCTTGTGCCACCAGCTTATCTATGGATGAGGCAATGTCATCACGCTTTCGTCCTGTTCTCTCTTGAAATAACGACCAAGCAACGCCGCCATGTAAGCGCAGCGCATTTAGCATAAACTCACTGACCAGCTCATTATTGTCAATTTTTTTCCAACCGACCATTTTGGGTGCATTTTCATTTGCTTTAGAGCAATCGGTAACATCCTGATAGCTCACATAATCTTTAGGCAGCCGTGACTTGCTAAAACGGTAAATACCAGCATCTACTAACCTTTCATTTTCATTCATTTCTGATGCGTTATTCGCTTTATGACTCATCGTTGTTCTGCGACTAACGGTTACTTTGCCATGAGCACCCGCACCAATGGCAAGATAATCACCGAATTGCCAATAATTGACATTGTGACGGCACGGCTGATCAGATCCACCTGCCCAAGCGGACACCTCATAATTGTGATAGCCCAGTTGTTGCAATAGCGTCTGACCTGCTTGCTCAATATCTGCCAAATTGTCTTCGTCTGGCAAAATAGGCTGACTACGATAAAATACGGTATTAGGTTCTATCGTCAGTTGATACCAAGAGATATGAGTTGCACCTGCATCATGTGCCATTTGAATATCGTTTAATGCTTCAGCCATCGCTTGCTGTGGCAACCCATGCATCAAATCGACATTGACACGCTCAAACCCAGCAGCGCGTGCAGCATGAATCGCAGACAACGCCTGATCAGGATTATGTATACGTCCCAATGCTACCAATTTATCAGCAGCAAAGCTTTGCACACCTATCGACAAACGGTTGATACCGACGTCTAAATATTGCGCAAAAGGCGCATGCTCTAATGTGCCTGGATTGGCTTCCATGGTGATTTCTATATCATCAGCAAACTTCAAGATACGTTGCAAGCCAGAAAATAGTCGCCGATACTGGGCAATAGGTAATAGCGATGGCGTGCCACCACCGATAAATATCGAGCTAATTTCTCTTTTTTGGGTTAAAGGCTGCTGCATGTTCGCGTCTGATAGCAATGCATCGACATACTCATCATACATCGATACCTGACTATCTATCGGCAGCTCATGCGAGTTGAAATCGCAATAAGGGCACTTTTTTACACACCACGGAATGTGAATATATAGCGCTAATGGAATAGCACTGACTTCTATCGCATTGGCAGTAGTGTCATTAGAGATGTCTATCTGCTGTAAATCGTTAACGATATTGATATTTGACATAAAAATATTTATCTATAAGTACGTTGCTGCTGTCATTAGCAGAAAGTAGCGCTAGGATAACGGCTAAACTCATTAAAAAAAAGACTCTCTTAAAGAAAATCCCTGCAATAACAAAACCAGTAACAAACACTCATACTAACTACGCTTTCTTATTGGCAGAATGGCTACCACTAAAACGACTGTCACCGGCTAACGGCTGATTAATGTTCAACACACCCTAACAAAACCATAATAATTAACAGGATAATAATATGGCTTACTGGTTAATGAAATCCAATCCAAAGTTTTTTGGTATTAATGACTTGCAACGTTTGGGCACAGATGGCTGGGATGGCGTACGTAATTATCGTGCTCGTAACTTTATGCGCGATGATATGAAAGTCGGTGACCAAGTGATTTTTTATCATTCTAGCGCCAAACCGTCAGGTGTGGCTGGCATCATGACTATTAGCAAAGCGGGATACCCCGACCCGACTCAGTTTCATCCTGAACATCGCCATTACGACCCTATCGCCACCGAAGAGGAACCACGCTGGTACATGGTCGATGTTAAGTTTGAACATGCCTTTACCGATGTTATACCACTCTTAGAGCTTAAATTTTTACCAGCACTCGAAGACTCGTTATTACTGAGAAAAGGCTGTCAGCAGCTCACCGTTATTCCGCTAGAGCCAAAGCACTGGCAAGCGATTATGAACATGGCTGAAACACTAGAACTAATATGATCCAAGTTCATATTTACCTTTCTCTATGATGGTCTATACCGACTACCATTGGACACTAGTAAAACATTGACATTATAACCCAGCTTCTTTACCATCGTATTTATTTATGACCTGTTAATCTCCTATTTAGATTAACGGGTTATTTTTATTTTAGTGCCTTCGTTTTTGTTGTCATACTTCACTTATATGAGCTTGCGCATATGATGTATCGGAGTATTATCGTCGGCACTACTCCTACCGTCCTATCTCACTATTACTATATTGATGGCAGGTGTTGCTCATTCATAATAAATACCGTAAAAAATAAAAAGTTGCTCACTATGGTTTTCCCATTATCCTTTAGAGATTTTAAAAGCTACAGCTTACGCTTAGGTGTGCTCGCACTACCTATCTTAATTACTCAGTTTTGCCAAGCAGCACTTGGCGTAGTCGATGCCATTATGGCAGGTCAAGTCTCTGCGCTCGATTTGGCAGCAGTTGCCGTCGGTTCTGGTATGTGGCTACCTCTATTTTTGTTGGCCACTGGTATTTTAATTGCTACCACACCACTCATTGGCGAAGCAATCGGGCAAAATGATCATAACCGAGTACCTCATATCACACAGCAGTCTTTATGGACAGCTGGTGTCATTGGTATTGTTGGCTTTATCGTGGTTAATTTAGCTCCAAATATGCTGGGAATAATGGGCGTACCTGAAAACATCCAGCCAATAGCCGCGCAGTATCTTCACGGTGTGTCGTTTGGTTTCCCCGCCCTAGCCGTCTATGCGGTACTACGCAGTTATTGCGAAGCACTTGGTCGACCTGAACCAGTCACTGTCATTAGTGTCATCGGCTTACTAGCAGACATTCCGCTGAACTATATTTTTATTCATGGTTTGTTCGGCATGCCTGAGATGGGCGGCGCAGGTTGCGGCGTTGCAACGGCCTTTGTGCTATGGATAAATGTACTACTGCTTGCTGCTTATACTAGCTTCACAAAACGGCAGCAGTTTGCTAGCACACGATTCTTTTATAGTTTTGCTAGTCCTAACCGTGCACAAATTAAAAAACTGCTTAAACTGGGTATTCCGATTGGTATCTCTATATTTTTTGAAGCCAGCTTATTTAGTTTGGGCGCATTGGTCATCAGTCCACTAGGCGAGATAGCAACGGCTTCGCATCAGGTAGCACTGTCAGTGACCTCCCAACTATTCATGATACCCATATCAGTCGCCATGGCGCTGACAATCATGATATCCAATCGTTTTGGTGAAAAAAACATTATGGCTCTGCGACAAGTGCAAGCCACAGGCTTAATTTGGACAGTGTTGATTGCACTCACTTGTATGCTTGGTATTTGGCTGTTTAGGCCACAGCTGGCAGCGGCATTTACAGACAATCCTATCGTCAGGGCACAAGCCATGCACCTACTTATCTTTGCATTGGCTTATCAATTGTTTGATGGTTGGCAAGTCAATATCGCTGGTATATTGCGTGGCATGCAAGACACCACCGTGCCAATGTGGGTCACACTATTTTGCTATTGGCTAGTGGCGTTACCACTCGGTATTTACTTAGTACGCTTTACTGACGTTGGTGCTCAAGGGTTTTGGATGGCATTAATCACAGGATTATTTTTATCGTCCATCCTGCTGACTTTACGACTGCGTTATCAACAAAAACGCTTAACAGCAAAATGGGCTTAATATCTTTCTGTAAACCTAGGGTGTGCCCTCATTTTAAAAATGGTGATAAAAATAAGATAAATCGCCGTTAAACGAGGAAAATAGTGCAGGTAATATCAAGATATTGACCAACTATTTGACGATGTTTGGCAAAATTTAGCTATTTTTAGCCCATTTAGAGGGCACTCGTTTGAATTTAGGACATGCCTTAGTATCTAGTAACCATTACTAGCGCTACTTGGTTACATAGACTATGATAAATCCTTGTATAATTCTTACTCGTATAATAGCTTACGTCATAATATGTAAAAAAATTCAGTTAACAACTGTACATCGATTGCTCATTTGCACGAATATAGGTATCATTAGCAATTATCTACACAATATTTAGTTACACTATTTCTCGAATTTAGTACAAGGCAAAATTAAAACTATGGATATTGAAAAAATACGCACTCTGATCGCACTCATGGAAGAAAGTGAACTGGTTAACTTAGAAATCAGCTCAGACGATGAACACATTAGTTTGACTCGTCACTACGACGCCCCTGCTCCAACGATGATGGCTGCACCTGCAGCAGGTGCTGCTCCCGTTGCTGCTGAAGCAAAACCAGCTGTCAAAGCAGGTAGTGTTGAGACATCACCGATGGTTGGCGTTTATTACTCAGCACCTAGCCCTAATGACCCACCTTTTGTCAAAGTAGGTCAAAAAGTACAGGCTGGTGATACGCTTGGTATTATTGAAGCCATGAAAATCATGAATCCACTTGAGGCAACTCAAAGTGGCATCATTGATGAAATCTTAGTCGATAACTCTGAAGTGGTACAGTTTGGCCAACCTGTCATACGCTATAAAGCGTAACGATTGTTTTTGCCACACTTTATATCACTATAATTGAGGTTTCATTATCATTTGGCATCTAAATTTAAGCTATATTGCACTGACAATAATAACTTAAATTCACGATGCCAAAGTAACGACTCTATCAATGACTGCCGCTTCGACAAGGATGACCCCATGATAAAAAAACTGCTCATCGCCAATAGAGGTGAGATTGCCCTACGTATCGTTAGAGCTTGTAAAGCTCTTGGAATAGAGACTGTAGGTGTTTATTCCACAGCTGATGCAAACTTGATGCATTTACGTTTTGTTGATGAGGCAATCTGTATTGGTAAACCTAATGCCAATCAAAGCTACCTTGATATCAATACTATTTTAACTGCTGCTGAAATCACTGGTGCCGACGCCATTCATCCTGGCTATGGTTTTTTATCAGAGAATGCTGAATTCGCTGAACAAGTTGAAGAAGCAGGTTTGACCTTTGTAGGCCCAAACGCTGATCATATCCGCTTGATGGGTAATAAAGTATCCGCTATTAACGCCATGAAAAAAGCAGGCGTGCCGACTGTACCAGGTTCTGTTGGTGCTGTGACGCTACATAATGCTGAAGAGCAAGCACGTAATATTGGCTTTCCACTATTGATTAAAGCTGCAGCTGGCGGTGGTGGCCGCGGTATGCGTGTCGTTGAACGCTTTGAGGAGGTTATCGGACAAGTACAAGCTGCTAAACAAGAGGCAGAGTTGTGGTTTGGCGATGACACTGTTTATATGGAACGCTATCTACAGAATCCACGCCACGTAGAAGTACAGGTGCTTGGTGATGGCAATGGCAATGCCATCCATCTATATGATCGTGACTGCTCATTACAGCGTCGTCATCAAAAAGTCCTAGAAGAAGCGCCTGCACCAGATATTCCAGATGATGTACGCGAACCTATCTTACGAGCCTGTGTAAAAGCGTGCGAGCTTGTGAAGTATCGCGGTGCAGGTACTTTTGAGTTTTTATTTGAAAATAACGAGTTTTTCTTTATTGAAATGAACACTCGTGTACAGGTCGAGCATCCTGTGACCGAAATGATTACTGGTATTGATGTGGTCGTTGAACAGCTAAAAATCGCTGCAGGTTATGGTTTATCTTACCGCCAAAGCGAAATTGATGTTCAAGGTCATGCCATTGAATGCCGTATCAATGCTGAAGATCCAGCGACTTTTATGCCTTGTCCTGGTACTGTCAATCAGTTGTTTGCACCAAGTGGCTCAGGCGTTCGTTTTGACTCGCATTTGTATCCTGGATATGAGATACCGACATATTATGATTCATTAATAGGCAAGCTTATCTGTCATGGACAGACTCGCCAACAAGCGGTATCAAAAACACTACATGCACTAGATGAATTGGTAATCGAAGGTATCAAAACCAATATACCAATGCATCGTGATGTTATTTTAGCCGATGATAACTTTGTTCACGAAGCGCAAAACATTCATTACCTTGAAAGAGAGCTTCTAACCACTAATAAAGAAAAATCATAATTTATTGATATAAATAAAAAAAACCGTTCCTTCATTAGGTAGCGGTTTTTTTTATTATATGCAGATAGATTTCTTATCCTATTTATGATTCACAATCAATTAGCGTGGTCGAAAAAATACGTCCTCGCAAGTGATTATAAATCACTATGGCAACACCTTATGAAAATTCATAAAGCATTCGTTTCCTTCTGGATCTGCACACCACTGCATTTGGTTGCCGTCATGATTTAAAAAAGCAATCAACGCCTCACCGCTCTGATCAATCTGATTACCAGAACAATCTACTTCATTATTATCATAGACAGTGCTAATAGCGATAACTGGCAAACCTTCTTCTCGGTGTGTGACTAAATAACGACTATACGTCCATTCTTCACCACTCACCGCCCACATTTCATTGTCAGCACCAAAGTTATATAACTCACGGCACTGAGTTGAGTCTTTAGTAGAAGCACTCGTTTTTGTATGAGCAGTTGGTGGAATATCAACAATACGCCTTTCGCTTTGTACCAGAACACCATCTTCTGTACCAGTCTTTACGTCAGGCTCGACACTCTCTGTCTGCTGAGTAGCTTCTAACGTGTCTTGTCTAGCTCTAGCTTCGTTGGTCATTGTGATCGGACTATCCAAGTCTATCTCCCACTGTCCTGCAATAGCCGGACTGATATGCGTGGTAATGGTAGGCTTAGTCACAATTTCACCATTCGCAGGTACCGAAGCCAAAATAGATGCCAATGAAAGTGAAGCAAAAGATATAGGTTCCATAATTAACCTTATGTTTATATTAATATAATAATAGGTGCTATACACATTAGCGTAAGTCTTAGACAGCAAAAACACAAGTAATATTATGCTATTACTCTTGGCAGTCTATGCAGCTCGAATGTAGGTTATCTTGAGATAGTGTGGTCTCAAACTGCTAAGCTTTTTCCTATACAAAAAAAACATCACCGCTTCTTGCTTGTAGAAAAAAAGCGGTGATGTTTTTTGCTGTATTAAACGAATGCCTTTTGATATTACGCGGCGATACTATTGGCTGCTTGAGCAAAGGCTGATAATGCACCTTTAAGCATAGCCGATACAGTACTGCTACAAGTACCAATCCCTGAATAAACATCACCATCAATATTTAACTGTATATAAGCCGCTGCATTGGCATTGGTTTTGTTGTCGCTATTGGTATCATCATCGATACCATCACCACTATTGTGCTGCGGATTGATTGCATGTTCAGCATAATTAATGACATGTATCGACTTACCAGTATGCTGAGCAATACCATCAATGAATGATGACAATGGTCCATTACCTTTCCCAGCAATATTGATGGTTTCGTCGTTCATCTGCACTTGACCGTCAAAGCACACTGCTCCGCCTTTGTTATTGACGCTATAGTCTAGTAGCTCAAATTCACCTTGCTGCAAATACGTGCTTTCAAAAGTTTGTAATATTTCATCATTTTGCAACTCACGTGCAGCACTTTCCGCTTGCTTTTGCACCACACCGCTAAAGTCAATTTGCATCCAACGTGGTAAGTTAAAGCCATAATTGCGCTGCAAGATATAAGCGACACCACCTTTACCAGACTGACTGTTGATACGTACCACATCTTGATAGCTACGACCAATATGCGCCGGATCAATCGGTAAGTAGGCCACATCCCAAACATTTTCTGTTTCATCTTGATGCTTTTCATTGTAGTCAAGAGACTTTTTGATAGCATCTTGATGTGAGCCACTAAAGGCGGTAAATACTAACTCGCCGACATAAGGATGACGCGGATGCACAGGCAAATTATTACATTCACTGACTACCTGAACAATATCACTCATATTACTGAAATCAAGCTCTGGATCGATACCTTGGCTAAACAAGTTCATCGCCATTACCATGATATCCATATTACCCGTACGCTCGCCATTACCAAGCAACGTACCCTCAATACGATCGGCACCAGCCAACACACCAAGCTCAGCCGCAGCAACCGCACAGCCACGGTCATTGTGCGTATGCAAACTAACAATCACATGCTCGCGCTGAGCAAGATGACGGCAGAAATATTCAACTTGATCGGCAAAAACATTAGGCGTAGAGGCTTCCACCGTCGCTGGCAAGTTAAGAATCACTTCCTGACCTGCTTGTGGCTGCCATACGTCACAGACGGCATCGCAGACTTCTACTGCATACTCGGTCTCTGTTTGACTAAAGCTTTCTGGCGAGTATTGGAACACCCACTCTGTCTCAGGATATTTTGCCGCATACTGCTGCAATAGTTTGGCACCTGCAATCGCAATTTCTTTAATCTCAGCTTTGTCTTTACCATATACTTTTTCGCGTTGAATGCGGCAAGTTGAGTTATACACGTGGACAATAGCACGCTTCGCGCCTTTTAATGATTCAAAAGTACGAGCAATCAAATGCTCACGAGCCTGCACCAAAACTTGCAAAGTTACATCATCAGGCACATGATTTTCTTCGATAAGCTTACGAGCAAAATCAAACTCAACCTGTGCCGCTGATGGAAAACCAATCTCAATCTCTTTAAAACCCACATCTACTAAGGTTTTAAAAAAACGCATTTTTTGTTCGATAGTCATTGGATCAATGAGTGCTTGGTTACCATCACGCAGATCCACACTTGCCCATATCGGTGCTTTCTCAATTGTCTTACTCGGCCAAGTACGATCTAGTAACGATGGTGCAAAGGCAAATGGACGATATTTTTTATAATCAAAAGCGGCATTTTTTGGTGTGGTCTTTGCAGTCGTAGCGGCTACAGTGCGCGTGGCTTGGTCAGACATAATCAATCCTTAAATGGTATGGGAATTTATGTTTTTAGCTAAATGGTAGATGACTCGGGTGATCTGCCTCATACGAGATAACCAATGTTTATGTGATTATAATATCAAAGTTCATGAAACAGAAATCGGCTTTATTTTATATAATTTTAGGTTATTTTAGTGAAATCCTATGCAATAGTAATTATAATTAGCTAAATCCTCTAATAAATCCAAAAATATGCTAAACCATCATTTTCCTCAACCTTCTTTAGCCGATATAGATGAGACCGATAGAAAGTTATTACGCTTATTACAGACACAAGCACGTATGAGTGTGACCGAGCTTGCGGAACACGTGAACCTTTCGGCCACACCTTGTGCCCGCCGTATTAAACGCTTAGAGGATGCGGGCGTTATCACTGGCTATTACACCAAAACAGATGCGCAAAAGCTTGGTTATCCATTGGCCGTATTTATCGCGATCAGTATGGATCGTCATACTGCTGAACGCTTTGAACAATTCGAGTCCAAAATACAGAGCTTTGAAGAAGTCGTTAGCTGTAGCATTGTCACTGGTCGTACCGAAGACTATCTTATCAAAGTTAGAGTACGCGATATGACACATTATGAAGAGTTTTTACTACATCGGCTAAACCGTATCGAAGGCGTCGCGCAAGTACATACCAGCTTTGAATTACGGGAAGTATTTAGCCGTAGCGTAGTTTAGGCTTGTCCTAACATTTGCACACGCTGATCACTGAACATATCCATATCTGGTGCAAGCGTACGCATGAACCGATCAAAATACAGCATCTGCTTGGTCAATAACGCAAAGTCACGTGGAAAATGAATACCATGACGCTTACCCACTTCCACAATCTCAAGCATCATTTGATTCAGCTCATCGGCTTGCTCTTTACTATTAAAAGGTACGCCACTGGTAAAGGCTTTATCCTCTGCCATGATAGTCTTCATCATACGCTGTAGGTCATCGCCCAGTGCCACGACATCGACCTGATTGCCACCATGCGTCATTTCCATATCAATCATATGTTGCGCCATTGCTTGATAGTCGCTGTCTTGCATAGCTTGCATCATACCCATACATGCCCGCCAGCTTTCTGCTTTTAGCTTACCAACGATACCGAAGTCTAAAAATCCAATGCGGCCATCTGTCAATAGCATCAAATTCCCTGCGTGCAGGTCAGCATGGAAACTATTACAAAGCATTAGACTAGCAAACCACGTATTTAACGTGTCTGCCATCACTTGTGCAGGATCAGCGCAGTACTGACGCATTAATGACTCCTCTACCATGGAAACACCATATAGACGGCTCATGGTCAGTACACGCTTAGTCGTCAACGCGTCATAGACCGTGGGCGCTGTCACACGAGTGTTACCTGATACGGTCAAAAACTGCTGAAAATCGCGAATGTTTTGCGCCTCAGCGATAAAGTCAGTCTCAGCTAACATACGCAAACGAATCTCATCGATAATTGGCGCAATGCTGGCAAACTTCATCGATGGCATCAGGATTTCAAGCAATTTAGTCACACCATGCAGTACGCCTAAATCCGTCTGCATAATAGTTTCAACGTTAGGCTTTTGTACTTTTAATACCACTTCATCACCATTGTGCAATCGTGCGGCATGCACTTGGGCAATAGAAGCGGACGCCAATGGCTCCGGATCGATATGGGCAAACCTATCATCAAGCGTCATGCCATCAACGGCCAACTCTTCTTTTAATACTTGCTCGATATAAGCATAAGACAATGGCGTGGTTTGATCCAAACAGCTCTGAAATGCCTTGACATAATCACGTGGAAACAAAGACGGCGTACTCGCAATAAACTGGCCAATTTTGATATAAGTCGTACCCAATTGTTCAAAAGTGTCTTTTAATAGCATCGCGTCAGGTTTTTCACCTTTCGCTACTCTGAGTGCAGACAGACCAGCGACACTCGCAGTTTGGCGAACACGATTGACAACATTGAATGTATGCTTTAATAAATGCGGACGGTGAATTTTCATAAGAAACAACTATGGTGATAGAAAGGATATTTTAGAATAAATGCTGATGTCATTAAATATTAGCGCAGTAGTGCATACAGTAAGGAGATGCTAATGACTGCTACAAACAGGACACTCTTTATCTTGTCGATAGCCCATTAATCGCTGCTGCATTTGGCTACCATCCCATATGAGCAGCTTGTTTTTCAGTGGATTTTTGGTTAATCCAAGGTATTGTAGAGCGGCATTGGCTTGTAAATTTCCCATAATCGCAGTCGTACTAGCAAGCACGCCTGAGTTAGCACAAGTACGCTCATCAGATTCTGTATCACTCACAACTGAACCAAACACGCAATGATAGCAGCCAGTGTTCAAATGTGGTTCATACAGTGCTAACTGACCTTGCATCGCAATTGCCGAAGCAGACAACAATGGAATCTGATAACGCACACTAATACGATTGATCACATCACGTGTGGCAAAATTATCCGTACAGTCTAAAAGCAAATCAGGCTTTACTGCTGCCATGTTGAGCAGCTCGTAGGCATTGTCTTCTTTCAACCGCGCCACTGCACCGCAAGCCGTAATCAATGGATTAATGCGCGCTAACATTTGCGCTGCTGTCAGTGCTTTATGCTTACCGATATCTTCGGGTAAAAATAGCGTCTGACGCTGTAAATTACTGGCCTCAATCACATCATCATCGATTAGCTCAATATGCCCAAGTCCTGCACGCACTAGCGTCTCAGAAGCAGGACAACCTAGACCGCCCGCTCCGATCATAACCACACGAGACGACTTCAGACGTATCTGAGCATCAATATCCCAGCCATCAAGCAATATCTGCCGCGCATAACACAACAGTTCTTCGTCTAGCAGCTGCCCTGCCTCTAATGAGAGTGCCATATTTAACCCTTATCCACTACTATTCCAAACTTATTATCAAACAAATTTATCTATACAAGCCTACTTACTGAAACTGTCCAAGCGTCACACGGTCATTATTACCGTAGTCTTTTACCGTATGCACAGACTCAAAGCCATTATCCAGAAACAGCTGTTGAACAGCAGATCCTTGGTCAAAACCATGTTCAATCGCTAATAACCCACCTACACGCAGATACTTCGGTGCCTGTTCGACAATATTTATTATATCCGCCAGTCCGTGATTAGGTGCGCTTAACGCACTAATAGGTTCAGCAACTAAACTAGCCAAATGCTCATCCTCTTCATCAATATAAGGTGGGTTGGACACAATCACATCGAATAATTGACTATCATCAGTCGGCAGACTCTCATACCAACTGCTCTGTATAAACTCAATATCAGCAACGTTATTGATAGCCGCATTGTGCTTAGCGACTTTTAATGCTTCTAACGACAAATCAACCGCGACCACTTGCCAGCTATCGTCTGTAGGACCAAGATTTTTTGCCTTTAGCTCATGCGCTAGGCTGATTGCGATGCAACCTGAACCAGTACCTAAATCCAGTAAACGTTTCTGTCTATTGTCATCATCCATACTCTTTGGCTGAGCACTTATTCCATTTAATACTTGTTCAATCAACACTTCTGTGTCGGGTCTAGGAATCAACGTATACTCATTGACAGTAAACGTGAGCGACCAGAACGCTTGCTGACCCGTCAGATATGCAAGCGGTATTCCTGCCTGCATCTTGGTCACACCTGAATTGAACTGCGCAAGCTCGCTGTCTGTTAGTTGATAACCTTCATCTGTGATTAGCGCTATCACAGGCTTATCAACGACATACAATAACCAGTCCGTTAGCCAAAACGATGGTAGTTTGCTGTTTGCAGCCTCATTCGTCAATTGCTGAATGTGCTGCTTTATCTGACGAATGGTCGATGCGATCATATATAGTTCTTAAAAATAATGTACATAACGAATAATGAGATAAAAACCAAAGACAACCATCGATCTGAAACACGTGGCCGCTCTTTAGAGCTATCCAATTTTGAGTTAGCTTTAGTTAATTTATTACCACCACTATTATCACCCTCATCATCGCCATAAATATCATCGTTGTCACCAATGACGATATGCTTATCGACATAGTAAATCAGCGCCAGAATCGGGATACCAATCGCAAAGGTAAAGATAAAGAAAAATGGATAGCCCATGTTATCGACGATAGCACCCGAGTATCCGCCCATTACTTTAGGAATCAACGTCATAAGTGATGAGAAAATAGCGTACTGAACTGCTGTAAAACGTATGGAGGTCAACGCTGATAAGAAAGCAATAAACACTGCACTAGCAAGCCCTGCTGCTAAGTTATCAAATATGACCGCAACATACATAAATGGCAAACTGCCTGGATTGTAAGTAAGTAGCACAAATAACAAATTGGTCACACACGCAAGAATCGCGCCAATCATCATGGCATGCATCATACGGAAACGCTGTGCTAATAGCCCACCTAAAAACCCACCCGCAATCGCCATAATCACGCCGACGAGCTTCACTGCGTTGGCGATATCTGTTTTACTAAAGCCCATGTCTTGATAAAAGACGTTGGAGATGACACCTGCAACAATATCTGAAATACGGTATAACCCAATGAGCGCCAGTAATAAAAATGCCTTTTTACCATAGCGTCTAAAGAAATCTAAAATCGGCTCAACCCAAGTGGCCATCGCTACTTCTTTTTTGACCAACCCTACTTGTACGAGTGCATAACCTGCAGCCATCGCCACACCCAAACTTATCAGCAGATGTAATGTTTCTACAAGGAAGCTAGAAAACGCGCCTTCGAACTCTGGAAATAATGGTCCAATCAAGACATAAGCCATGATAAACGCGACGACAGAGAATACAAACAGCAATACCAATCTTACGTAATCTTCGCGAGTTTCAGCGACTAATGGAGCTTTATTGATAATTTTAGGTTGGTTGATAATGAAGTACAACAGCAATAAAGGCGCACAAGCAACCAAGGCCAAAAAGTAAAACTTAATCGCTGGCATGGCCATTAATGGTATTAGCGCTAGGGTACTGCTGAATACTTTGTTGATCACAATATTGATTAGATATATCAAACTAAAAATCAATCCTGGTATTAATAGCAAACCAGAATAAATCAAGAACACCTTAAGATTGCTCTTCTGCTTTTTGTGTTGCAACGTCTCAGCCGTTGGCTCATAGCTGGCAAATGTGGTCAATACCCCTAACGTCATGACACCTGCCATGATGTAGTAAGTATTACGCCATGCCTCATAACTATAAAAAGTCTCATTCGAGCCAAAAAAATCTGCCAAATATAATGCACCTGCCCCTGCGACAATCATACCAATGCGGTAACCTGACACATAAACAGAAGACAATATAGACTGCATCGATGGCGGCGCAAGTTCGATGCGATATGCATCGATGACAATATCTTGGGTTGCAGAAGAAAATCCTAATAATACGGCAGCTCCTGCCATATAAACTAAAACAGCTTCGCTTACAGGATTCACATTGGCCATTAGGAAAATAGCCAGAACGATAAGTAGCTGTGATACCACCATCCAACTGCGTCGACGTCCCAACCACTTAGTCAAAAACGGTACAGGTAACGCATCAATCAATGGTGCCCAGATAAACTTGAATGAATAACCGAGCGCGGCCCAACTAAACATGGTCACAACGCCACGATCGATGCCAGCTTCTCTGAGCCATAATGACAAACTAGAAAAAATAAGCAGTATGGGAATACCTGCTGAAAAACCCAAAAACAACATAATCATGACACGTGGGTCTAAATAAGCTTTCGCCGCTTCTCCCCATGATTTTTTGGCAACTGGCTGATTGGGCGGCACAGATTTGACAGCAGACATAATAACTCACCAACACTTGAGAAAAAGAACACAACCGCGCACAATTTTTATCAATCATTACTGTCCATCATTGATATCGATTATTAACAATAAGGATCGATAAAAATTGCTTTACGTTGTAAAAATACGTTCATTAGAACAAAATTCAATTATGGTACTTCAGAACACCTAGCTTGACTAGACATTCTAATAATATTTTTCTATTCAACCGACTATATAGTCCAAGAGCTCTAAAATGGGCACAAGGCTGCCGACTGCAGATCGTACAAGTAGTATGTCTAAGGAGACTAATGCCGTAGTGGTTGAGTAGTTCACCGACTATAGTACGAAAGAGCTATACAACAACTGTCTAAGTAGACGCTATGTGTAAAAAATTAACATGACCCATGCCCTAATAATACGAGATAGCACCTATGGATATCGCTTTATTTGATTTTGATGGCACTATTACCCACACAGATACCTTTACCAAATTCTTATTATTTGCAGCACCTAAAAGCAGAATTAATACAGGTAAAGTCATCTTATTACCAACTGTTGTGAAATACAAATTAGGTCTATTACAAGGTAGCGAAATTCGAAAAAAGGTCTATCACTTTGCTTTTAAAGGAAGGAGTGAACAACAGCTTAGAATAAAAGGGGAAGCCTTCTCTGAGTTGATAATACCTCGTTATGTCAGACCTAATGCTTTTGAAAAAATAAAATGGCATCAACAAAAAGGTGATGTCGTCGTTATTGTATCGGCATCTCTAGACTTATATCTCAATCCATGGTGTGTCAAACATGGATTGGATTTAATATGCACTGAAGTAGATGTCGCTGACGGTATATTGACAGGCAACTATATCAATGGTGATTGTAGCGGAATAACAAAAAAGCAGTTAGTTGAACACAGATACAATCTGAGTAATTTTAGCACTGTATACGCATACGGAGATACGCCAGAAGATAACGAGTTACTCAGTCTGGCAGATGAAAAATTCTATCAACATTTTTGAATACTTAAAATATATATTCCAAAAAAGTATAAATTGATAGCTATTTATTATATACAAGAATAATAGCTTTGTTTTACACTGTTTACTTATCGCATGTTTATACATATTTATTTTATGTATACAGACGGATTTTGTATATTTAGATAATAGGATTAGGTTATGGCAATCGACGTAGTAGTCAATCAACGACACTTACAAATTCAGCTCAAACAGCTGGAGACAGTATGGCACACGGTGATTAATGGCTATAACTTAAGTCAGGCAGCTATCGTACTGCATACCAGCCAATCAAGTCTATCTAAACATATAGCGGCACTTGAAAATCAGCTAAAAACGGAAGTTTTTGTCCGTCAAGGCAAACGACTAACAGGGCTGACAACCATGGGTACAGCGCTCATGCCTCACATTGAGGCCATCTTCGCTGAAATTCGCACCATTGAAAACCTTAGCCTTGATTTTAATAACCCAAATATTGGCACGCTCACCATTGCAACTACTCATACACAAGCACGTTACGTGTTGCCGCAAGTGGTTAAAGAGTTTAAAGATCGCTTTCCTAAGGTTAATCTGATACTTCAACAGGCAGATCCTGAAACCATCGCACAGATGGTGATCCGTGGGCAAGCTGATATTGGTATTGCAACTGAGTCCCTACTACACAATAATTATCTACGGTGCTATCGCTATTATGATTGGACGCATCGTGTCATTGTGCCAAGCGATCACGAACTTGCTAGCCTAGAATCTATCGATTTACCGACCCTTGCTAGCTATCCAATCGTTACTTATCACGGCGGTTTTACTGGACGTGG
The DNA here is from genome assembly GCF_052376345.1 of Psychrobacter sp. AOP5-GZ1-6. Lineage (NCBI taxonomy): Bacteria > Pseudomonadati > Pseudomonadota > Gammaproteobacteria > Moraxellales > Moraxellaceae > Psychrobacter > Psychrobacter sp. AOP5-GZ1-6. The sequence goes on from NZ_JBQSVP010000017.1 coordinate 42,217, forward strand.
AGCAATTGACAAGACTTTCTATGAGGCAGGGTTAGAGCCTGATATCGTACTAGCAGCACTGGATGCTGATGTGATTAGCACCTATGTTGGCCTTGGTCTAGGTATTGGTATCATTGCCGAAATGGCATTTGAGCCGAGCCATTATCAGAACTTAACCGCGATTCCAGTGGACCACTTTGGTCGCTTTACCAGTTGGATGGCGGTACGTGATGATGCAGAAATTCGTCAGTATGGGCGTGCTTTTATGGAGCTTTGTCAAAAACAGTTTAGCCAGTAGATTGATTTAATAACGTTCTAATACCATTCACAAAAATTAGAGTAGCAAGGAAAAAGAGTGCAAGCACTACACGTTGTAGGCTAAGCGATTTTGACACAGCTAATCGTATTCTTATGAATGGTATAAGCTTGAAAAGGACCGTTTCAAAAAGTAAATAATAAAAGGCATCGCCATCATTGAATAGCGATGCTTTTTATTGTTACTCGTACCAACACTTACCTTTATAT
>NZ_JBQSVP010000018.1:0-39712 GCF_052376345.1 Psychrobacter sp. AOP5-GZ1-6
GCCGTTAGTAAAAAGCCACCCTCTTAGAGGGTGGTTTTTTTATAAGTAATCTAGAAAGTCAGTAATGCTATTAGCTATCTATAGTTGTCATATGATATTAATTCAAATCTATTCTTCACAGAGCTAATGTATTTTTTCATATACTATTGTAATCTGCTGCATAGCTTGATATATTAACGCAGCTTCTTATTAGTCGCTAATATCAGCGTTTAAATAAGAAAAAAGTTCGGTAAGAATAATAATTTTACCGACAAGGGCTTGCATTCTATGCTGAATATTGTATAATGCTGTCCTTTACACCCATAGGCGATTGGCTCAATTGGTAGAGCATCGGTCTCCAAAACCGAGGGTTGTAGGTTCGAGTCCTACATCGCCTGCCATCTTCTTATCATATCTGTGTCGTACCCTATCATCTCCGAAGCGAGTTCTTTATGAGCAATAATCAAGATAACCTCGAGACTAAGTTATCTGATGCCAAGGCGGATGCTAGCGGAATGCTGTCCAAAGGTAAGCACGTCTCAGCAGGCAATCAAACAACTGCTGTTGAAGTAGCTAAAACTGGATCAATAAAAGATGTGATACTGTGGTTGTTAGCCGCAGCATTTTTGATCGGTGCAACGTTAGTTAATCAATATTTACCTGGCTATTGGCAACCTGCCAATGATGTTTGGGTGCGTATTGGTATTATCGTTGCTCTTGTTGTATTTGCATTAGTATGCTTAGCGTTAACGCATCAAGGTCGCGCTTTTAAAATATTATTAAAAGATGCTGGCGTTGAGCTGCGCCGAGTAACATGGCCAAGTAAAGACGAAACCTTTCAATACACTTGGCAAGTAATTGTCGTGATTGCTATTGCTGGTTTCTTTATTTGGTTATTAGATAACTTTTTTAATTGGTTTGTTGGCGTATTTATCGGTTAATAGCACGTATTAGTGATTATTAACGAGACATTTACTCATAAAAACTTATTCTATAATGGTCAGGAGCGTGATATGCGTTGGTATATTGTCCAAGCGTTTTCAGGATATGAAAAACAAGTACAACGTTCATTAACTGATCGTATTAACCGTAGTGACTTTGCTGAGTCATTCGGTGATGTATTGGTTCCTACTGAAGAAGTCGTCGAAATGAAAGACGGCAAAAAGCGTAAGAGCGAGCGTAAGTTCTTTCCAGGATATGTATTAATCCAAATGGAAATGAATGACAATACTTGGCACATCGTAAAAGACTGTCCACGTATTATGGGTTTTATCGGCGGTACGCCTGAAATGCCTGCGCCAATTACACAAGTAGAAGCTGATCGTATCTTAAACCGTCTCAATCAGACTGAAACAGATCCACGTCCTAAGACGCTATTTGAGCCGGGCGAAGAGTTATTGGTTATTGATGGTCCATTTACTGACTTTAAAGGGTTGGTTGAAAAAGTGGATTATGAGAAGTCTAAGTTACACCTAACAGTAAACGTATTTAATCGACCTACTCAGGTCGAGCTTGAGTTTAGTAAAGTTGAAAAACTAGACTAAACTAGCAAAAAGTTCATCAACCGGGGAGCTGTTAGTCAAATAGGTATGTATGTACCACATTGATTTGGCGCTATTACCCATTTAGGAGAGTATCATGGCTAAGAAGATTGATGGTTACATCAAACTGCAAGTGCCTGCAGGAAAAGCAAATCCTTCACCACCGATTGGTCCAGCATTGGGTCAAAAAGGCGTGAACATCATGGCGTTCTGTAAAGAATTTAACGCTGCAACCTCAGGTCAAGAGCCGGGTCTACCGATTCCAACTGAGATCACTGTATACAGCGATAAGTCTTTTACCTTCATCATGAAGTCACCACCAGCTTCTTACTTATTACGTAAGGCTGCCGGTATTGCTAAAGGTTCAGGCACACCAAACACCGCTAAAGTCGGTAAAGTTGATCACGCGCAATTAGAAGAGATCGTTAAGACCAAAGATGCAGATTTAACTGCTGCTGATCTTGATGCTGCTGTCCGTACCATTGCTGGCACTGCACGTTCAATGGGTATTACCGTGGAGGGTGTATAATGTCTAAGATAACTAAACGTCAAAAAGAAATTCAAAGCCGTGTTGATAACGAAAAGCAATACACTCTTGAAGAAGCGGTTCAAATCTTAAATGATTTGCCAGCGCTAAAATTCAAAGAGTCTATTGATATTGCTATTAACTTGGGCGTTGACCCACGTAAATCTGATCAAGTCGTTCGTGGCGCTACCAACCTACCTGCTGGTACTGGTAAAACCAAACGCGTTGCTGTATTTGCTCAAGGCGCTGCTGCTGAAGCCGCCAAAGAAGCTGGTGCTGACATCGTTGGTTTTGAAGACCTAGCAGCAGAAATCAAAGCGGGCAACATGGATTTTGATGTTGTTATTGCTGCTCCTGATGCAATGCGTGTTGTTGGTCAATTAGGTACTATCTTAGGCCCACGTGGTCTGATGCCTAACCCAAAAGTTGGTACAGTAACGCCAAACGTTGCTGAAGCTGTGACAAATGCTAAAGCTGGTCAAGCACAGTATCGTGTAGACAAAGCAGGTATTATTCATACTACTATTGGTCAAGTTGGTTTCACTGCTGAGCAAGTTATCCAAAACGCTGAAGCATTAATCACAGATCTAAAACGTGCAAAACCTGCTACTTCTAAAGGTACTTTCATTAAGAAAATTACCTTGTCTAGCACTATGGGTCCTGGTATCACTATTGATGCTGTTCCTTATCGCACTGCTAAATAATTAAGTATCTCATCTTCATCTATTTTGAATGATGAGCACAAAATAATTTTAAAGAATTAGGTCAGCGTAGTATTTGCTACGCTGTCTAAGACCGTAGGTAGAGAGCAGTTTAAAATTGTAAATAGCTGTTTCTGACAGTTAAATACTATATTAAGTCGCTTTTGTTAATCGACGACAGATGAAAATCTTAGTTGTCCTACGCAGACGGTGGCCCACACAGTTTAAGACACGAGCGAATAGGGTTATACGATTGTTTAGGCAGTCATCAAACTATTACTCAACGTCATTCTGATAACGGTGCCGTAATCAGTCGTTACCAGTAGATACGTTTTTTAGGATCTGCTGGTAATGTGTCGTATCAAGTCAGTCTTAGCTTAGAGTTTAAGCGCATAAAAACTTCAATGTTTTAGCACTTCTACGATAAGTCGATTGATAAGATTAAAGGAGTCAACTTATGGCATTAACGCTAGAGCAAAAACAACAAGTTGTGGCTGAAGTGTCTGAAGTTGCTGCTAATGCTTATTCAGCAGTAGCTGCCGAGTATCATGGAATTGGTGTTGCACAGCTTACTCAGCTGCGCCAACAAGCCCGTGATAAAGGTGTTGTTTTGAAAGTGGTAAAAAATACACTAGCAAAACGCGCTTTTGAAGGCACTAATTTTGAAAGCATGTCAGACCGTATGACTGGTCCTCTACTTTTGGCTTTCTCTATGGAAGATTTGGGATCTGCCGCTCGAGTCATATTCGACTTTAGCAAAGATAACAAAGCTTTAGAGACCAAAATAGTATCAGTCGGTGGTGAAGTTTATGGTCCAGAAGAGCTAGAGCGCGTATCGAAGCTACCAACTCGTGACGAAGCAATCTCTATCTTGATGGCTACTATGAATGCACCAGTGACCAAGCTTGTCCAGACTATGAACGCTGTTCCTGGCAAGTTCGTTCGCACTGTAGCGGCAATCAAAGACGCAAAAGAAGCTGCTTAATTGCTTGTTTTAACGTAACTTTGACATCGCTAATTTTGATTGCACTTTATTGTCACACCTATTTGAAATGTCGACAAGCAATCAAAGCGATATTAAAATCAATTAATTTTTATCAGATAACGGAGAGTTCTCATGGCACTATCTAAAGATGATGTGTTAAACGCAATCGCTGAAATGTCAGTAATGGATATCGTTGAGCTAATCAGCGACATGGAAGAAAAATTCGGCGTAACAGCTGCTGTTGCTGCTGCTGCACCTGCTGCTGCTGGTCCTGCTGCTGCTGCTGAAGAAAAAGATGAGTTTGACGTAGTTCTTGCCAGCTTTGGCGAGAAGAAAGTTGCGGTAATTAAAGCCGTACGTGAAGCTACTGGTCTTGGCCTAAAAGAAGCGAAAGATTTGGTTGAGAGCGCTCCAGCTCCAGTCAAAGAAGGCGCATCTAAAGCTGAAGCTGAAGAGTTGAAAAAGAAACTTGAAGAAGCTGGTGCAAGCGTTGAACTAAAATAAGTTTAACTACTGTACGAAAAAAAAGCTGGTAATGCCTTGCATTGCCAGCTTTTTTTTACTATAATTCGTAGCTTGACCTTTTGTGTCTGCCAACATACGTATGCAACAACACGGTGGATACCCATCAAAAGGACAGACGATATACATGCAAGCACACATGCCAGTTTTTGAAATCAGTTAATATGAGCTAAACGTCCGTAGATGTTTGGCATTTTTTTGTGTCTGCATGCTTTCCTATTAACTTAACACTATAGTTTGTACTGATTCTAAAAGTTATAGTTACCCCAGTTATTATTAATTCTGAAAAGCTATCGATTCTAGGTTATCCACTTAGCATGGTTTTACTGTCAGTAGGTAGGCTCATAGACGGTAGATATCGGCGACGATATTGGTTTTGATGATAAGTAGTTTTTAAAACTACAGTAAAAGTCACTTTTTATACGTGTATTTTTAGCTAAGTTATAATACCAACGTATCGTAAAGTAGGTGATATTGAAATTATTAATCTGAGTAGGCATATAGCCTAACTGAGATACCAGTTACAAGATTGAATGAAGTGTGCTAAATAAGCACTGATTAGTAAAGTAGTAATTGATAGAAAGACATGAGTTAAGCACGAAGACCCGTTTTATATTATCGTTTACGTCGCCAAGTTTGTATCGTATTTATGCATGCTGGCCACGATTTAATTTGTTTCCACGTTTACTGTAAGGACTCTCGATGGCATATTCTTATACTGAAAAAAAGCGTATTCGCAAAAGTTTTGCTGAATTGCCCACTGTAATGGACGTTCCCTATTTACTGTCTATTCAAGTAGATTCTTACGAGCAATTTTTGCAAGAGCATAGAAAGCCAAAAGCTCGTGAGAATACTGGTTTGCAAGCTGCGTATTCCTCTATTTTCCCAATTGAGAGTCATTCTGGCAACGCTGAACTACAATTCGTTGAGTATCATTTGGGCACACCTGAATTTGATGAGCGTGAATGTATCTTACGTGGTTCAACATTTGCTGCGCCTATGCGTGTCAAAATCCGTTTGATCATCAAAGACAAAGATAGCAAGGATAAAGATAGCAAAGCTGCTATCAAAGACATCCGTGAGCAAAGCGTCTACATGGGTGAGATGCCACTGATGACGGCTAACGGTACTTTTATTATCAATGGTACTGAGCGTGTTATCGTATCTCAGCTACATCGTTCACCTGGTGTATTCTTTGATCATGATAAAGGTAAGTCACATTCAAGTGGTAAAGTACTTTATAACGCCCGTATTATTCCTTACCGTGGCTCATGGTTAGATTTTGAGTTTGATGCTAAAGATTTAGTATTTGCTCGTATTGACCGCCGTCGTAAACTTCTTGCGTCAATCATTCTACGTGCACTTGGCTTAACAACTTCTGAGATCTTAGATTTATTCTTTGATAAAGTTGCGGTTTACAGAGGTGAAGAGACGTTTGAGATTGATTTGGTTGCTGATCGTCTACGTGGTGAGATGGCTCAGTTCGATATCGTATCACCTGAAGGGGATGTTATCGTAGAGCAGGGTAAGCGTATCAATGCACGTCGTATCCGTCAGCTAGAAGAAGCTGGTATGACGAAAATTGCTGTACCTGATGAATATCTATATGAGCGTATCTTAGCGGAAGATGTTGTCGTCAACGATGAAGTTATTGCTAAAGCTAATACGTTAATTGATCACGAGTTGTTGGTTAAATTAAGTGCATTCGAAGCTAGCGAATCTATCAAAGAGTTTAGCATTCTATTCACCAATGACATTGATCAGGGTAGTTATATTGCTGATACGCTACGTGCTGATAGTACGTCAAGCCGTGAAGAAGCGTTGATCGAAATCTATAAAGTGATGCGCCCAGGCGAGCCGCCAACGGTCGAAACTGCTGAAAAGTTATTTGAGAGCATGTTCTTTAACGCAGATCGTTACGACTTATCAAACGTTGGTCGCATGAAGTTCAACCGCCGTTTAGGGTTAGAGTTTGATAATACTGATGATCCGGATGTTCAACGCGCACGTAGTGTATTGACTAACGATGATATCGTTAATGTTCTAAAAGAACTTATCGAAATTCGTAACGGTCGCGGTGATGTTGATGATATTGACCATCTAGGTAACCGTCGTATTCGCTCAGTGGGCGAGATGGCAGAAAACCAATTCCGTGTTGGTCTTGTACGTGTTGAGCGTGCGGTCAAAGAGCGTTTGAGCTCTGCTGAGTCTGATAACTTGTCACCACAAGATTTGATTAACTCAAAGCCTGTAGCGGCTGCGGTTAAAGAATTCTTTGGTTCAAGCCAGTTGTCACAGTTCATGGATCAGAACAACCCGTTGTCTGAAGTTACCCATAAACGCCGTGTATCAGCATTAGGACCTGGTGGTCTGACTCGTGAACGTGCAGGCTTTGAAGTACGTGACGTACATGATACCCATTATGGTCGTGTATGTCCTATTGAGACTCCTGAAGGTCCAAACATTGGTCTTATCAACTCATTGGCAACATTTGCTAAAACCAATAGCTTTGGTTTCTTAGAAACGCCATATCGCCGTGTGGTTGACGGTAAAGTAACGGATATCATTGAATATCTGTCAGCGATTGAAGAAGTAGGTACTGTCATTGCACAGGCTGATTCACCGTTGACCGAAGATGGTGCACTAAGCGATGAGATGGTCAGTGTACGTAACTACGGTGAATTTGTTCGTATGCCACCAGAAAAAGTGACACATATGGATGTGTCACCAAGTCAGGTAGTATCGGTAGCAGCAGGTTTGATTCCATTCCTAGAACATGATGATGCTAACCGTGCCTTGATGGGTTCGAATATGCAACGTCAGGCTGTTCCTACGCTACGTGCGGATAAACCATTAGTTGGTACTGGTATGGAGCGTCACGTTGCTCGTGACTCTGGTGTCTGTGTGATCGCCAAGCGTGGTGGTGTGATTGAAGATGTTGATGCATCACGTATTGTTGTTCGTGTAAACGAAGATGAAATGACTGCTGGTGAAGCGGGTATCGATATCTACAATTTGATCAAATACACGCGTTCTAACCAAAATACTTGTATTAACCAACGTATCATCGTTAACCAAGGCGATGAGATTGCTTTGGGTGATATCTTGGCTGATGGTCCATCAACAGATCTTGGAGAGCTAGCGCTAGGTCAGAACATCCGCATCGCATTTATGCCGTGGAATGGTTACAACTTCGAAGATTCAATCTTGTTATCTGAGAAAGTGGTTAAAGAAGATCGTTTCACTACGATTCATATTCAAGAATTGACTTGTGTGGCACGTGATACCAAGCTCGGTACAGAAGAGATTACTGCTGATATTCCAAACGTTGGTGAAGCAGCACTATCAAGTCTTGATGAAGCAGGTATCGTTTATATCGGTGCGGAAGTTGACGCTGGCGATATTTTGGTTGGTAAAGTGACACCAAAAGGTGAGACGCAACTAACGCCAGAAGAGAAATTGCTCCGGGCTATCTTTGGTGAAAAAGCGGCTGATGTTAAAGACACGTCTTTACGTGTTCCAACATCAAGCAAAGGTACGGTTATTGACGTACAAGTATTCACCCGTGATGGTGTTGAAAAAGATGCACGTGCAAGAGCGATCGAAAAGTCACAGCTTGACAGCTATCGCAAAGATTTGAAAGAAGAGCTACGTATCTTTGAAGAAGCAGCTCGTGGTCGTATTGGTCATCTATTAGATGGTCAAAAAGTCAGCGGCGGTGCTGGTCTAAAAGCTGGTACGGTGATGGCATTTGCTGATATGAAAGATATGAGCCTTGAGACATTGCTTGATATCCAGCCAGTAGAAGAAGAAATATCTGAGCGTTTGACGCAAATCGCTGATTACTTAGTTGATAAGCAAAAAGACATCGATGTGAAATTTGCTGAGAAAAAACGCAAATTGACAGCAGGTGATGACTTGCAACATGGCGTACAAAAAATCGTTAAAGTATATCTAGCGGTTAAGCGTCGTATTCAACCTGGTGATAAGATGGCTGGTCGTCACGGTAACAAAGGTGTTGTCTCACGCATCATGCCAGTTGAAGATATGCCGTATGATGAGCATGGCAATACCGTTGACATCGTACTGAACCCGCTAGGTGTACCATCACGTATGAACATCGGTCAGGTTCTAGAAACGCATTTGGGTATGGCAGCGAAAGGTCTAGGCGAAAAAATTGATGGCATGCTTAAGTCTCAAGCAGCGATCAAAGAACTACGTGAGTTCTTAGACCAAATCTATAACAAGGTTGGTGGTGAGCAAGTTGACCTTGACAGCTTGAGTGATGATGACATCATGGCATTATCAGCCAACTTGCGTGGTGGCGTACCAATGGGTACCGCAGTATTTGATGGTGCAAGAGAAAGCCAAGTAAAAGATTTGCTAGAGCTTGCGGGTATGGACCGTGATGGTCAACAGACCTTATATGATGGTCGCACAGGTCAGAAATTTGACCGTAAGGTGACGGTAGGCTACATGTATATGCTTAAACTTAACCATTTGGTTGACGACAAGATGCATGCGCGTTCTACTGGTTCTTATTCACTAGTGACGCAGCAGCCATTGGGTGGTAAAGCTCAATTTGGTGGTCAGCGTTTCGGTGAAATGGAAGTGTGGGCACTAGAAGCTTACGGCGCAACATATACGTTGCAAGAGATGCTGACTGTGAAGTCGGATGACGTTGAAGGCCGTACGCGTATGTACAAAAACATCGTTGATGGTGAACAGTATATGGATCCAGGTATGCCTGAATCGTTCAATGTACTGACCAAAGAAATCAAATCACTGGGTATTAATATTGAGTTAAAACAAAGCAACTAACCCTGTTGTTTAACTTAGTTGTTAGCTGAAAGCAGTACGCTCATTGCTGCTGCTTTTAGTGATTTGTCTCAACCCTATTCATTGCCTTCATTCATCTTATTTGCGTCAATAATACGCTGTCAGATGATTATAAAGATAACGGAGAAGCAACTTGAAAGATTTACTCGATATCATGCAGAGCCCTACCGGCAACGGTAATCAAGAGTTTGATAGCATTCAAATTACTTTAGCCTCACCTGACGTGATTAAATCATGGTCACATGGCGAAGTAAAAAAACCTGAAACCATTAACTATCGTACGTTTAAACCTGAACGTGATGGTCTGTTTTGTGCCAAAATCTTTGGTCCAGTAAAAGATTTCGAATGTTTATGTGGTAAATATAAGCGCCGTAAGTTCCAAGGCGTTATCTGTGAAAAATGTGGCGTAGAAGTTACGACTGCGAAAGTACGTCGTGATCGTATGGGCCACATCGATTTGGCTAGCCCAGTTGCACATATTTGGTTCCTAAAATCATTACCAAGCCGCATCGGTCTATTGTTAGACATGACGCTACGTGATATCGAACGCGTTCTATATTTTGAAAGCTATATCGTGACTGAGCCTGGTCTAACCAGTTTAGAAAGATACCAGTTGCTTGACGATGAAGATTACTTCAAAGCCCTTGAAGAGTTTGGTGATGAGTTCACTGCCAAAATGGGTGCTGAAGCTGTTCAAGATTTATTGAAAGATATCGATATTGATTTAGAGATTGATGAGCTACGCGAAGCGATTCCGCAAACAGGTTCTGAGACTAAACTTAAAAAGATGTCTAAGCGTCTTAAGTTGTTAGAAGCATTCCGTGATTCTAACAACAAGCCTGAGTGGATGGTAATGAACATATTGCCAGTACTACCACCAGATTTGCGTCCGCTAGTACCACTAGAAGGTGGTCGTTTTGCAACGTCAGATCTAAACGATCTGTATCGCCGTGTTATTAACCGTAACAATCGTCTAAAGCGTCTGCTTGAGCTAAGTGCTCCTGATATCATCGTACGTAACGAAAAACGTATGTTGCAAGAATCAGTCGATGCGTTGCTAGATAACGGTCGTCGCGGTCGTGCGATTACTGGTAGTAATAAACGTCCATTGAAATCTTTGGCTGATATGATCAAAGGTAAACAAGGTCGTTTCCGTCAGAACTTACTTGGTAAGCGTGTTGATTATTCTGGTCGTTCTGTGATTGTTGTTGGTCCAACACTACGTTTACATCAGTGTGGTCTACCGAAGAAAATGGCACTAGAGCTATTCAAGCCATTTACTTATAACAAACTATTGTCTCATGGTTTGGCAACGACGATTAAAGCTGCTAAAAAAATGGTAGAGCGTGAAGAACCACAAGTGTGGGACATGCTGGCCATGGTTATTCGTGAGCATCCAGTGCTTCTTAACCGTGCACCAACACTTCACCGTTTGGGTCTACAGGCATTTGAGCCAGTACTGATCGAAGGTAAAGCAATCCAATTGCATCCGCTCGTTTGTACTGCATTTAACGCCGATTTTGATGGTGATCAGATGGCTGTTCACGTGCCATTGACGCTAGAAGCCCAGCTTGAATCACGTGCGCTGATGATGTCTACTAACAACATCTTGTCACCTGCGAACGGCGATCCAATCATCGTGCCATCACAGGATGTTGTACTAGGTCTATATTACATTAGTCGCTCGTCTATCAATGCCAAAGGCGAAGGCATGATCTTCTCGACCGTCAATGAAGCATTGCGTGCTATTGGGTCAAACGATTTGCATGTAAACGCTAAAATCAAAGTGCGTGTCACTGAGACGCATATTGACGAAGAAGGTAACCAAACCAAAGAAGTTAGTATCAAAGATACTGTTGCTGGCCGTTTGTTGATCTGGAACATCATGCCTAAAGGTATGACGTTTGAAGAGTGTAACCAAGAAATGACGAAGAAAAACATTTCAGGTCTCATCAACTCTTGTTATCGTAAAGTAGGCGTTAAAGAAAGTGTTATGTTTGCTGACCAATTGATGTATCTTGGTTTTGCTCAAGCGACACTATCGGGTGTTTCTATCGGTATTGACGATATGGTCATTCCACCACTGAAAAAGAAAATTATTGAAGCGGCTGAAGGCGAAGTTCGCGAAATCGAAGATCAGTTCGAGCAAGGTTTTGTGACTGCCGGTGAGCGTTATAACAAAGTGGTTGATATCTGGTCACGTACCAATGACAAAGTCGCTAAAGCGATGATGGACAATTTGGCAACTGATAAAGTAACCAACGCACAAGGTATCGAGGACGAGCAGAAATCGTTCAACTCTATCTTTATCATGTCAGACTCTGGTGCTCGTGGTAGTGCGGCTCAGATTCGTCAGTTGGCTGGTATGCGTGGTCTGATGGCTAAACCAGATGGTTCTATCATTGAAACACCGATTAAAGCCAACTTCCGTGAAGGTTTGACGGTATTACAGTACTTCATCTCAACTCACGGTGCTCGTAAAGGTCTAGCAGATACGGCACTGAAAACGGCTAACTCAGGTTACCTGACTCGTCGTTTGGTTGATGTGGCACAAGATTTGGTTATCACCAGTGACGACTGTGGTACTGAGCAAGGCTTGCTCATGAAACCCCATATTCAAGGTGGTGAAATCATTGAGAAACTAGGTGATTTAGTACTTGGTCGTGTGACTGCGCGTGATGTTACTTACAATGATGATGCTGATAAAGTATTGATTCCAGCGGGTACTTTGATTGATGAGCATTGGGTCAACGTGCTTGACGAAAATGCCATTGATGATATCTGGGTACGCTCAGTGATTACCTGTGATGTTGAGCATGGTGTGTGTTCACAGTGTTATGGTCGTGATTTGGCTCGTGGTCATAAAGTTAACATTGGTGAGTCAGTCGGTGTTATGGCTGCACAGTCTATTGGTGAACCTGGTACCCAGTTAACCATGCGTACTTTCCACGTGGGCGGGGCAGCAAGTTCAGCATCTGTGGATAATAGCATCTCAGTTCGTAATGCTGGTCAAGCACATTTCGAAAACATGAAGACTGTACAACATACTGATGGTCACTTGGTTATCGTATCACGTTCAGCTGAAATCGCATTGACCGATGAGCTTGGCCGTGAGCGTGAGCGCTATAAAGTACCTTATGGTTCAAGCGTGCTTGTGAAAGACGAAGAACAGGCTGAAAGCGGTCAAACTATCGCAAAATGGGATCCGCATACGCATCCAATTATCACAGAATTTGCTGGTACAGCACGCTTTAGTGATATCACCGACGGTATGACTGCCACAGTGAAAGTAGATGATGCCACTGGTATGAGCTCATTTGAGATTCTTGCTACTCGTGACCGTTCAAGCTCAGCAAAAGACTTGCGTCCTGCAATTATCTTGAACACTGACGAAGGTAAAGAAGTGGTTTACTTCTTGCCTGCTGAAACCATCATTCGCGTTAGCGATGGTGAAAAAGTAGCAGCAGGTTCGATTCTAGGCCGTGTACCACAAGCTTCTTCGGGTACTAAAGATATTACTGGTGGTCTACCGCGTGTTGCTGACTTGTTCGAAGCACGTCGTCCAAAAGATCATGCCATCATGGCAGAAATGACCGGTGTGGTTAGCTTTGGTAAAGAGACTAAAGGTAAAAACCGCTTCATTATTACTAATGAAGATGGTGAAGTACATGAAGAGCTAATCCCGAAATGGCGTCAAATCAATGTCTTTGAAAATGAGACAGTGGCACGTGGTGAAGTGATTGCTGATGGTCCACAGAACCCACATGATATCTTGCGTCTAAAAGGTCAGACTGCGCTTGCTGATTATATCGTCAACGAAGTACAGGACGTTTATCGCTTGCAAGGTGTGAAAATCAACGACAAGCATATCGAAGTTATTATTCGTCAGATGCTGCGTAAAGTCGAGATTACTGATGGTGGTGATTCAAACCACTTTAAAGGTGATCAGGTAGAGTATGCCGATATCAAAGCATTGAATGCAAAACTAGAAGCGGAAGATAAATTCCCAGTACAGTTTGAGCGTCAACTGTTAGGTATCACTAAAGCAAGTCTGGCAACAGAAAGCTTTATCTCAGCGGCTTCTTTCCAAGAAACTACGCGTGTCCTAACGGCTGCTGCTGTTACTGGTAAAGTAGATGAATTACGTGGTTTGAAAGAGAACGTCGTTGTTGGTCGTTTGATTCCTGCAGGTACTGGTCTTGCTTATCATAAAACACGTAAAGAACAAGCGGATCAAAAGCTACAAGATAAAGATCTTAATGCAGCGTTTGATATGACGGCAACCACTGATAGCAAAGACTTTGCTAGCTTTGATGAAGCCTTTGCACAAGAACTAAATCAAGATCATTAATAGTCTTTGATATATTCTTAGTTTACTAGAAAAGCCAGCCTTAGTTGCTGGCTTTTTTATGCCTATTATAAACTAAAATAACGTAAAACTGAGGGTAAGCAGTATGCTTTTTGGGTTAACCTTTATGGATCTAGCAGCAGTTTTTGTTAGCTGATATAGTTTCTTGTATAATTTATTCGACAGACCTTGATCGTAGTTCATTAAGAACCATGTTATGAGCTGTGATATAGTTAAAGAAATATAAAATGGGTATAAGACAGCCGACTGTAGATTGTACGAGTAGTGCATCTAAGGAGAATAACGCGGTAGCGGTTTAGCCGTTCGCTGACTGTAGCTGCAACTTATTAGCACTTATTATTAATATAAGGATAAATAGCAAATGGCAGGTAAAACTCGTGTTGCCAAGTATCAAGCCGATCGAACCAATCAAAAACTGTATTTTTGTCGTCTGTCCTGTCAATCAGCAGGGGCGACTAATGATAAGCAGCTATACCAAGCGCATTGTGAGACTGCTATTTTTCACTTATATGGCGCTTTTCTCGCATTTACCCAAGAGCTTGGTTATTTCTACAGTTTAAACATTCCAACCCCCACATTGTCAGATATCGAAAAAGCATTGAGTGAGCGTACGCAGGTATCTCCTGAGATTCAGCGTTTACAGCAGATAAGACAACAGGGGTTTCTTGCAAATATAGAGCGTGCTTATCAGCGTTGTTTGTATGCCGTACAGCCTGATACGATCATAGATGAAAAGTCAAGTAGTGAGACAGCGCAGTCTTCGGATCTGATTGTTAATGTGGTTACTTTATCAAACCAATGGTTACCAGATGAGGCAACGATACGTGAATGGCGCCAGCAGTTTTTAGATTTGATTGAACAACTACGTGCTGGTATGGTTGAGTTTTAGTAGAATTTAGCTTAAAGATAAATAGATACGCATGCATATTCTATAAAAATAATAAAACCCCTACTCAATAGCATGAATAGGGGGGGTTATTGTCTAATATGCACTGGTTGTATCGATGATTTATTCTGGCATCGGTGGTAGCGATTCGACTGGCGTTGCTGACAATGGGTTTTGTGGTACACCATCATTATTACCGCGATTAGTAGTTCGTGGTGTCTGTGGACTTAACTCAGGTTCAGGCGTTAAGGGCGTACGCTGCTGTGTTTGCGTAGTAACTGGCTTTTCTGATGTATCTGGCTCGCTACTTTCATCATTATCCTTAGTTTCTACAGTCTTTTTCTGCAGTCTTCTAGAGGTAAAGCCTTGTTCGTTGGGTACCCATTGGCGAGGCGTATTCTTGAGCTGAGCTCTCATAAAATCCATCCAAACTGGCAATGCTGCCACACCACCATATTCGCGGCGGCCCATGGTTGATGGCTGATCAAATCCCATCCACACTACCGTTGCATTAGTAGGATGGAAACCTGCAAACCAAGCATCTTTTGCATCATTAGTGGTACCTGTTTTACCACCAATATCACTACGTCCCAAAGCTTTTGCTCGTACGGCTGTACCACGTTGTACCACATCACGCAATATATCTGCCATATCAAAAGCAACTCTAGGTTCTAATATTCGAGGGGCTTGCTTGGCCAACTCATACTGAGCTGGAGGTGCTTTTAAACGATCAGATTGTGGACTTGCATCATAGATACTCAAATCGATGCTCTCGTCACTGTTTTCTACTGCATCTAGGTTTTGTTGGTTAGTAGATGTTGCATTACTTGCAGTCTTATCTGAATTTTCAATTGAAGCTTCATAGTCTTCGACTGCTTTTTTATTCATTGCTTCGAGTTTTTCGTTGAAACATTTAGCGCAGGCTTGTTGAGGATTGGCTTGGAATAATAGTTTGTTGTTATAGTTATAAATCTGTTCAATGAAGTAAGGTTGTATGCGATGACCACCATTTGCAAAAGTTGAATAAGCAGTTGCCATCTGCAACGGTGTCGCTTGTCCTGCTCCCAGTGCTAACGATAAAGTTGTTGGAAGTTTTTCTTTATCAAGACCAAATTCATCTAGTAGATTGAGTGTATCAGTGATACCAATGGCTTGTAATAGACGGATAGATACTAAATTACGTGATAAATATAAACCACGACGTAGAGTGATATCCCCTAAAAAGCGTCCATCGGAGTTTTTAGGTTTCCAGCCACCTACTTGGATAGGATTATCTGAGACCATCGTATCTGGACGATAGCCCTTTTTGAGAGCTGATGTATAGACAAGCGGTTTAATTGTTGACCCAGGTTGCCGCCAGCCTTGTAAGGCTCGATTGAACTTGTTGTGATTAAAATCAAAGCCTCCGATTAAGGCATTAACTGCACCAGTCGAAGGATTTAGAGAAACTAGGCTGCTTTGTATCTTAGGGATTTGCGCTAATTGCCAATTACCGTTGGCTGTTGGTATTAGACGAATGATGTCGTTTTCACTGACTATTTGACTGGCGTTACTAGGAGCGTAACCGATACGATTCACAGAAATATATTTGCGAGCCCAGTTCATACCTGACCAATTAACGGTGACACTTTCACCTGAAGGCATCGTCGCTTCAAAGCTGCGCGAATTGACTTTAGTAACTTTGGCAGGGGACATGCTGCTATAGCGACGGAAGTTTTCTAGTGGTTCGTCGTTTGCTTCAGCACCGCGCCAACCATGTCGATGATCATAAGCAACTAAACCTTTAAGCACTGCTGCTTCTGCGTCTGTTTGCGCTTCACTGTCAATGGTAAGACGTACTCGCCAACCGCTATGCATTACCTGCTTACCATAGCGATTAACCAACGTAGCGCGTGTCATTTCTGCCAGATATGGCATATTCACATCAAGTTTTTCTTTATAAAGTTTAATACCAATAGGTGAGGAAATTGCCTCATCACGTTCTGCTTCGGTAATATAGCCCAGTTCATGCATGCGACCGATAATCCAGTTACGGCGAGTCAATGCACGTTCAGGATTGGCAACAGGGTTGTATTTAGAAGGAGCTTTTGGCAGACCTGCCAACATTGCTGTTTCAGCAATAGTAAGGTTGTCTAGTGATTTACTATAATATTTTTTGGCAGCGGCACGGACACCATAGGCACCTTCACCTAAGTAGATTTTGTTGACATACAATGTCAAAATATCATTTTTACTGAGTTCGTCTTCAATTTTACGTGCTAAGAACAATTCAGTCAGTTTGCGATTTAAAGTACGTTCTGAACTTAAAAAGTAGTTTTTGGCGACCTGCATGGTGATAGTAGAACCACCAGTTTGGCTATCGTCATCGGTGACCGCTTCAGTAACGGCACGTCCTAACCCTTTAATGCTGATACCGCTATGTTGAAAAAAAGAGGCATCTTCTGCTGCCAAAAAAGCATGTGTTAAGTTGTCAGGAATCTCGTCAAATGTAATGGGTAGGGATAGACGATTACCGTATTGACCAATCAATTTGTCATCACTGCTGTATATTTGTAATGGCATCTCTAGTTTTGCTTTCTTGATCTCTTGAGTGCTAGGCAAGGTTGGCGATAAATACATCGCCATACCATAAAAACCAATAGGCACAGCAAGCGCTAAGATAACCGCTAACGCTAAGCAGGCAACAAAAAGCCCTACCAAAAAATGAATAAGGCGGGCGGTAGCATTTTCTTTGATCATAAGAAGACTTATCAATTAAAATTTGCAACAGATAGGGGTATTATACCTTGAACAAAATAAGCAGGGCATAATAAATGTGTAAGTTAGACTCAATAAGTTATATAAATGCTTGAATCTATCTATTAAGTAAAGTATTGTATTCAATTATTACAAATAACTATCAGATTGTACACTTAATATAAGGTATAGAGTTTGTGAGGCTATTTACTTCCAAAAATCAACATTTGATTGGTGTGGATATCTGTGCCACCTCAGTGAAATTGGTTGATATACAGCGCCAACAAGGCATGTTTCATCTAAAATCTTATGGTATTGAGAGGCTGCCGGAAGGTATAGTCGTCGATAAACTTCTCTTAGATACTGAAGCGGTTGGTAATATTATTACTAGCTTAGCTAAACGTTGCCAAGTGGCTGGTGCTGATGCTGCTACTGCGGTCTCAGGGTCAGCCGTCATTACCAAAATTATCGATATGGACAAATCGCTAAGCGATGTTGAGCGTGAAGCTCAAATACGCTTAGATGCCGATCAATATGTCCCTTACCCATTAGAAGACGTTAACTTGGATTTTGAAGTGGTCGGTCCTTCTTTAGCCAGTGACGAGATGGTGCAGGTGTTGCTTGCGGCGTCTCGCTCAGAAAACGTCGATCAACGAGTTGATGCACTAACCTTTGGTGGGTTACAGACTAAGGTTGTCGATATTGAGTCTCACGCGATTGAGCGTGCTTTTGGACTCATGGTAGATAATTTACCGAGTAATCCAGAGTTGGTCGCATTGGTTGATATTGGACATAATCAAACGACATTATACGTCGCCAAAAACGGTGAGTTTATATACAGTCGTGAGCAGTTGTTTGGTGGTGTTCAACTGACAGAAGCAATACAAAACCGTTATGGGTTATCCGCTGAAGAAGCTGCAATAAGCAAGCGTGAAAACACGTTGCCTGATGATTATCACCCTGATGTATTGATTCCTTTTATTGAAAGTACGATTCAACAAATTACTCGATCATTACAGTTTTATTTTTCTTCGAGCCAATACAGCAGTATTGATCACGTAGTGCTGGCTGGCGGTAGCAGCTCTATTGCGGGTCTTGCAGGTATGGCACAACAAAAACTTGGTGTGACTGTTAGTACTGCGAATCCTTTTATTAATATGACCATTGCACCGAATATTGATAATGAGCAACTAGCAATTGATGCACCAAGCCTAATGGCCGCATGCGGTCTTGCGTTAAGGAGCTTCGACTAATGGCTCGTATTAACCTCTTACCCTGGCGACAAGAAGAGCGCGAACGTCGCAATAAAGAATTTATAACTTTGGTAGTAGCGGTGACTCTGCTGGCTTTACTGGCAGCATTTGCTTCATGGAGTTATTTTAACAATGCGCTTGATGAACAACGTGATGCAAATGCTTTGATTGAACAGGAAAACACCCGTTTAGACACAGTATTAGTTGAAATTGATAGTCTAGAGCAGCGGCGTGAAGATATCATTTCACGGATGCAGGTTATTCAAGATTTGCAAGGCCGACGCCCTGTGCCTGTACGTTTATGGGATGATCTTGCAAAAGCCATGCCTCCAGCACTTTACTTAAATAATTTAAAACGTGAAGGCGATACGCTTACTCTCACAGGTTTAGCGGATAACCCAAATGTTGTGTCAAGTTTGATTCGCAATCTTGATAAGAGCAAATGGATGGATGGCTCAGCTGTTAGTAACATTCAACAGAATATCAATGCTTATGAATCTGCTCCAGTGCTTAACAGTACGGTTACTACTGGTACGCAACCACGTCCTGCTTATCCTGAAGACAGCTATGTTCAGTTTGTAGTAACGACTAAAGTTCAGTCAGAGTCAGCCAAACCTGATGACGCTAGTACTAGTCTTGGAGGTGAGTTATGAAGCTTAGCCGTAAAAAAAGTCTAATCAAAAACAAAAAAGCGGCCTCTAAAACAAAGAAGCAGTTTGATTTGCAGGAGTTTCGTCGCAGTTTTGAATCGTTGGATTCTGAAAACTATGGCAGTTGGCCATTACCAGTAAAAGCAACCGTAATCGGGCTGATTGTTACGCTTATAGTGGCATTAGCATGGGCCCTACCGATTAGTAGCAAAATTGATGAAATAAAGGCTGCTGAGAGTCAGCAAAAGACTTTACTAGATAGTTACCGTGAAAAAGAATCACGGGCACGTCATTTAGAAGCCTACAAAGCACAAGTAGTTCAAATGGAAACTGAGTTTAATACTTTGCTTGATCAGTTGCCAAAAGAAACACGTGTGTCAGAGTTAGTAGAAGGTATCAACATGACGGGCGTGGGTAGTAACATACGTTTTCAAGATATTTCGGTTGAGCCTGAAATTGAAAAGGAATTCTTTATTGAGCAACCTATTCGTATTGCTGCGTTAGGTGAATACCACCAGTTTGGTAGTTTTATTAGTGGTCTTGCTGCTCTACCGCGAATCATTACTATGCATGATTTTGAAGTTAGCAATCCGAAGCCAACTTTGGATGTTTTACCGGAGCTTAATTTGGTACTGCAAACCAAAACTTATCGCTCAAAAGAAGTAAATTCTGAGAGTGATACTGAAGCTACTACTGATAATGCAGGAGGCAACTAATGACTATTCAAAAACTGCCTACGCTATTGGCCTTAAGCATTGCTGTTTTATCGATAACAGGTTGTACAGATCGTATTGGTATGGCAGAGCAAGCAATGACGGACATACGTAATCAGCCTGCACAGCCTATCGAGCCACCGCCCAAGGCTGAGCTGGTAGAAGATTTTGTCTATAGTGCCAGTGCCCAGCGCAGTCCATTTTTACCACCGAGTTTAGTGAATGCACAAGGCCCTACTACTTCTATCGACGGCGTGCGCCCTGATCCTGCAAGGGTAAAAGAACAATTGGAACAATATGAATTAGCGCAACTGGTCTTTCGCGGTGTTGTTACTTCACCTGAAGGTCAAGAGTATGCGTTGATACAGCGTCCTGATGGTTCAGTCGCGAATGTTAAAGTAGGTGATTATCTTGGCGTAAATAACGGCCGTATTGTTGAAATCACGCCGACTCAGATTAACTTGATTGAAATTGTGCCAGACAGCCGCGCAGGGTTCGTTGAAAAACCCCAGTCGTTGGTTTCCCCTATAAGCTAAGTCGGCAGATTTTTGAGGAATAAATAATGACAGTACGCAATAACAAGGTAACGATGATGAGCAACCGCGTCTCTTCTGCTTTTGCCATTTCAGCATTGGCAATTAGTATGGTAGCAGTGAGCAACAGTGCCCATGCTGCACAGCGCATTAATGATGTCTCTGTGGTGCAAACTGCGCCAGCAGTGACGCAAATTCGTTTGGGTTTTTCAGGTTCACCAGTATTACCTGCAGCTTATCAACTTGATGACCCTAGCCGTTTGGTATTAGATTTTGAGCAAGTACAAAACGGACTTGCAAGTCGCTTTAGTGAATACAATACTGGGATAGTCAATGATCTCACTACGCTAAGTAGTGACAGTACCACTCGCCTTATTGTTGGATTAAAACAAACAGGCAGTTATACAACAACGATTGATGGCAACGATTTAGTATTAACCATCACTGATCCCAATGGTTCAGTGATGACCAGCGATCCTGTCCAAGATGTATTGAACAATAATGTCACAACGACACCAATTGTAGAAGCCAGTAGTGGATATACTGCTAATACAAGCAGTCAGACTGTGACTGAAAACCAAGTACCAGCGGATACGATGGTAGTCAGAGTCAATCCATTGTTGAGTCCACAACTTGCTTCTTCACAAGTGAGCAAGCAGTATAGCTATGAAGGGTTGAGTGCGGTTGATTTTTCAGCAGGAAATGATGGCGGTGGTAATGTTAGTATCGCACTTAACAATGAAGCCATACCAGTTGACGTACAACGCCAAGGTAACAAGTTGGTGGTATATTTAACTGGTAGTACAGTGCCTAGAAACCTATTACGCCGTTTAAATATTAATAGTGGTCTTGTTAATAGCATTGATACCAAGAATCAAGGTCAGAATGGTGTCATTACTATTAATATGACTGATGATTATGAGTATCAAGCCTATCAATCAGGTAGTCAATTAAACATTAGTATCAATAAGCCAGCACTATTACGTGAGCCGACGCTTGAAGAAAAAGTATATAGTGGTGAGCCATTATCTATGGAATTCCAAGACGTTGAAATTCGTAGTGTCTTAGATATTTTAGCGCAGTTTACAGAAATGAATATCGTGGCTAATGATTCAGTTGCTGGGAATATCACCTTGCGTCTTATCAACGTGCCGTGGGATCAGGCGCTTGATATTATCTTAAAGAGTAAAAATCTCGGTAAACGTGAAAATGGCAATGTAATTTTGGTGGCACCTGCTACCGAGCTTGCCGAGCAAGAGGCACGTGAGCTTGAAGCACAGCAAGCGGTTGAATCTTTTGCACCGTTACGTACAGAGTACATCCGCTTAAGCTATGCTAAAGCGCAAGATGTTCTGACATTGATTTCTCAAGGCAGCGGCTCTTCTGGTAGTAGCTCAAACCGTGCCGACGACAATAACTCTTTGTTGTCAAATCGCGGTACCGTCACGGTTGATGAGCGTACCAATACCTTGATTATCAAAGACGTTGCTGAAAGCATCGAAAATATTCATAAATTGATTGGTAAAATTGATATTCCAGTCCGTCAGGTCATGATTGAAGCGCGTATCGTTAGTGCAACCGATAGCTTTAGTAAGGAGCTTGGCGTAAGTTGGGGTATTTTGTTTGATGGCAAACCCGATGATAACCGTCTGACATCTAGTGGCTTGAACGTTGATTTGGGTATTTCAAACCCTGCAGGTGTTGCTTTTGGTATCTTGAATGTATCAGATGTGATGCTCGACCTTGAGCTATCAGCGCTGCAAGCGGACAATCGCGGTGAAGTCATCTCGACGCCGAAGATTTTGACCGCGGATAAACAAACCGCAAAGGTGTCATCTGGGACTCAGATTCCGTATCAAGAGGCCTCAGCCAGTGGCGCGACCACCACCAGCTTTAAAGAAGCGGCGCTGAGCTTGGAGGCCACGCCAAACATCACCCCTGATGGTAAAATTGGCCTACAACTCCTCATCACCAATGGCACACCGACCATCATCAACAATCAGGTCGCCATCGCTGAAGACTCAATCTCAACCAACGTTATCATCGAAGATGGCCAGACCGTGGTCTTAGGTGGCGTGTTCAAAAACCGTACCAGTAACGGCGTGGATAAAGTGCCTTTCTTAGGGGATTTGCCGTATATTGGCCGCGCCTTCCGCAAAGATGTGCGTAGTAATGAGAAACAAGAGTTGTTGATATTCATCACGACTAAGTTGATTAATGATGGTGTTAGTCGCTTGGATTAATAATAGTATTGGCTGTGTAAGTTACAGCTAATAGTATGTTATCCAATAAAAGAAAAAAGCAAGCCTAAGTGCTTGCTTTTTTATGGCCTTGTTTTAGTGATCAGTAGTGCTTATTTGTGAATGGTCAACAGGCACTCAGTTATTACTAATAATAGAGCCTCGTTACTAGCCAGAATATCAATGACGTTGTATGATAGCTAATTTAACTGAGTAAGTATTATGGTTGAGGAATTGCCATCGGTGTTTTTAGTAGGGCCGATGGGAGCAGGGAAGACGACAATTGGAAAACTGCTTGCTAAGCAGTTAGGTCGCACCTTTGTAGATAGTGACTGGTATGTCGAGTCGCAGACAGGCGCTGATATTGCGTGGATCTTTGCCAAAGAAGGCGAAGCGGGGTTTCGTGAGCGTGAAACGCGAGCTATCGATGAGTTGACTCAAAAAAACCAAATTGTATTGGCTACTGGTGGTGGAGCTGTTATGTGCGCTGAGAATAGAGCGTTTTTACAGCAGCGCGGTATCGTTGTGTATTTGAATGCGCCAGTTGATGTCCAAATGGCACGTACTGCCAAAGATAAATCACGCCCATTATTACAGCAGCCCAATCCTAGGAAAATCTTGCAAGATTTATATAGCAAGCGTGATCCATTATACCGTCAAGTTGCTGATATTGTTATGCCAACGGGTCATACTTATCCTCGTCATATGGTTAACCAACTCTTACAGCAACTAGAGTCCTTTAGTGTATCTACTGTCACAGTGCCAAACCATAAAGAAAATGAATCATAAGTAATGATCGACGATATTATTACTGAAGTTAAGTCACTTTTATTTTATTAAAATGCTTAGGGAGTCTCTAATGACAAAGTCAATGTTTCATGATGGTTTGACAGTGCATACGCAAAGTCATGACTATCCAATTGTCATTACGGAAAAAACGGCGATAGAAAATAATAGCATGGCAGAACAGGTCACTCCTTATATTAGTGGTCGCCAAGTTTTGATTGTCACGAATGACACCGTTGCTCCTTTGTATTTAAAAGAACTGGAGGACGAGCTAACAAAGCAGTTTACGGTTAGCACTTGTGTACTACCAGATGGTGAGCAGTATAAAAATCAAGCGAATATCAACCTCATTTATGATGCATTGATGGCAAAGCATTTTAATCGTGATGTGACACTTATTGCGTTAGGTGGAGGTGTTATTGGTGATATGACAGGGTTTGCTGCAGCAAGTTTTATGCGCGGAGTGAACTTTATTCAAATTCCAACAACGCTTTTGTCGCAAGTGGATTCCAGTGTAGGTGGTAAGACAGGAATCAATCATCCTCATGGTAAAAATATGATTGGTGCTTTTTGGCAGCCACAAATGGTACTTGCGGATATGAGTACACTGAGAACTTTGCCTGAGCGTGAGCTGTCAGCAGGGTTGGCTGAGGTTATTAAGTATGCGCTTATTATGGATGAGCCTTTTTTGACTTGGCTTGAGGACAATCTACCTGCAATGATAGCATTAGATTTGGCGGTACTTGGCGATGCAGTAAAACGCTGCTGTCAGTATAAGGCTGATGTCGTTGCGCAAGATGAAAGAGAGTCAGGTGTACGCGCGCTACTGAACTTTGGTCATACTTTTGGGCATGTGATTGAAACACATCAAGGCTATGGTAATTGGCTACATGGCGAAGCAGTCGCTGCTGGTATGGTACAAGCTGCTGAGCTCTCACAAAAAATTGGTTGGTTAACGATCGAAGAAGTGGCTCGTATTAAACGTATTTTAATGTTGGCCAACTTACCCATTGCAGCACCAACTATTGATGCGCAAACTGCTTTGAGTTTGATGGGGCATGATAAAAAAGTGAAACACGGACAAATCCGTCTCATTTTGTTAAAATCTCTAGGTAAGGCTGTAATGACCAATGATTTTGATCCCAAGCTTTTGACTGAGGTGTTATCACAGCCAAGCGCGTAATCTCTCAAAATCTCAGTTACTATAAATGCTTATTGAAATTAAGCATTCAAGTATACTGGTTTGCGCTAATACTATGTGCATATATCGTTATTTAATGCAGTCAACTTTATTTTACCAAGGATACCCTCATGGCCGCCTCAAGACCGACGCCGCGTACCGCTAGCCAATCATATCGACGTCAAGCATTGATTTGGCTGGTAGTAACCTTATTATTAGGCGTAGTTACGGCTCTCATTTGGATGTTTAGTCAAACGCCGGCAATGGGTGCCAAAATTGAAAATGCTCCGATATCAGCACCGGAGACGCTTAGCACTGAACTTGAGCAGCCTTTAAAAATTGAATCGTTGCATGAGCTTGATACGGATGTACAGCCAATTAGTTTTGATGCGGCGATTCGAGATTTGCGCAATTACCCTGATGAATTTAAAGACAAAGGTTACTTACTCGCTCATAAGGGTAAGTGGACCGTTCAGGTAATGAATGTTGCTGAAAACGAGGTGATTACTAGTTATTTAGACGGGCGTGAAGATCGAGATAAATTTGCTTATTTTCGTTATCTTGATGATAAGAAGCAAACACGTTATATGCTGATTTATGGATTGATGAGTAGCCCACAAGAAGCTGTTGGGGCAACAAAACTTATAGACTTTAGATTACCTGCTAATGTGCGTGCATTACCAGAAGAAATCAATCGCTATGTTGGCCTCATTGATAACTATACACGTTCGGAGCCGATGCAGGATTTGAGCGCCAAGAGTATTCGTGCAGTTGATCTAGAGCCTACTAAGCGTGAGGTTCCAGTGCGTCAGAAACCACCAGAAGACCAAGAACCGGGCAGTGAAAGCATTCGTCAGTCAGCAGATACCTCTGATACTTTATCGGTTAATGAAGAACGTACTGTTGTGAATGATGAACAAGTAACCCCTGTTACAGCGAATAAAAATGAGGGCAACTCAAACAAGCCTGAACAGGACAATAAAAAGCCTGCGACAGCAGTCCCTGATAGTAGTACACCTCCAAAACCGCCAATAGTGCCAACCCCTAAGCCGCCAAGTACGACTAATAGCACAAGTTCTGGCAATAGTAATACGAATACTAATACGCCTCCTAAAGACAGTGATGACAGTATGAAAGCGCTGATAGAGTCTAAGAGTAATTAGTGATGGTCGCGCTATTTGGGGCGCGTTCTCAATTTGAGTATTAAACATTCGATGGACTAAACACAGCTAAATCGTTGCTAGGCTGTGTTTAGTCGCTCGTTTATTTATTGATATAGATTTGACTATAGTGAGCTTTAACATGATCTCACTATGTCACACTTGCTTGGTATACAAAAGGTAGTGACCACCCTGATTTTCTTTGTAATCTTTATTGGTGTAAATCCTCAACGCAGCCTGACAATCATCGCTTTATTTTACGTTTTTGCTTCAAGGTTTTGGTGGTTCTATAACCAATAGTAATAAGTTCTCTTACAAAATATGGTTGATGAATCAGTAGAAAAGACTAGATTTTTTGTCCATCATTAACTAATATAACTATGGGCGACGTTCTGTATAGTTATCGTAAAAACTGTTTATTTAACAGTCGATTAGTATGATTCTGTTGTTTATAAGGTAAGTTACTAACGTTTTTTTGCCTCAAGCGCCGCTATTTTTTATTTGTATATCAGCGATTGCAAGTGACGCAACCTCTCTTATTTTCACTCTTTTTAGGGTTAATAAAGCGCTTGAATACAGAGCGTCAGATATTCAAAATTAATCAAATGCATTGTTATCAAATACTCAACGGATTGGCTTTAAGCGTTAGGTATGGTTTGATAATAAGTGATACTCAAAATAACGACATTACGTTATTGATAACTAAGTAATTGGTATGCAAGGTGTTACGTTCTCCTGTTGCCAAGAGCAATTACTTACTATCTGTTAATACGCTAATTATTTATTGAGACATAGGCTCATGACTAAGAGGGTTAAGGATCTGACCTTGCTCTTAATGCAGAGTGTCTCTGAGCGTTGCGCTATTTATTAATTTGGATACGAATATTAATTATCAGCCCGTTCTGCTTACGGGTGCTAGCTTATGTGCCGCATTGGATGTATAGGCTACCCGTTTACTCACAAGGACCAGCTATGTCAATGATTTCCTCGCAAACTCACCTGGCAACGCCAGATGACTTTTCTGATAACTGTGGTTTTGGTTTGATTGCCCATATTGAAGGGCAAGCCAGTCATGATTTGGTAAAAACTGCTATTCATAGTCTAAGCTGTATGACTCACCGTGGCGGTGTTGCTGCTGATGGTAAAACTGGTGATGGTTGTGGCTTACTATTAGCGACGCCTACCGATTTCTTCAAACAGATTGCTGATGAGCAGCAATTTGCCATTACGGATAATTTTGCCGTTGGCATGGTGTTCGTTAATTTAGATAGTGATAAAGCTGAATATAGCCAAAAAATATTAAGCGATGAAATTACAGCCCAAGGGTTAGAAGTGGCTGGCTGGCGTGATGTGCCACTTGATCTCAGTATCGTTGGTGAGATTGGTCGTGAGACGCTACCAGATTTTCAGCAGGTATTTGTTAATGCTCCCGATGATTTAGCTGCGGATGATTTTAATCGCAAGCTGTTTGTCGCACGTAAGAAAGCAGAGCAACGTTTGTTG
This sequence comes from Psychrobacter sp. AOP5-GZ1-6, assembly GCF_052376345.1. Classification (NCBI taxonomy): domain Bacteria; kingdom Pseudomonadati; phylum Pseudomonadota; class Gammaproteobacteria; order Moraxellales; family Moraxellaceae; genus Psychrobacter; species Psychrobacter sp. AOP5-GZ1-6. The sequence continues at coordinate 27,103 of NZ_JBQSVP010000018.1, forward strand.
GATGACGAACTGTTTTATGTTTGTTCTTTGAGTTGCCAGACGATTATTTATAAAGGTTTGGTAATGCCATCAGACCTGCCTGCTTTCTTTTTAGATTTACAAGACAAGCGTTTGGCTTCACATATTGTGGTATTCCATCAGCGCTTTTCTACTAATACGTTACCACGCTGGCCATTGGCACAGCCATTCCGTTATTTGGCACACAATGGTGAGTTGAATACGATTACTGGTAACCGTAACTGGTCTGAAGCTCGTACACCAAAACTAAAATCAGACAAGCTTCCCAATTTGAACCAGCTAACACCGCTCGTAAACAGCAGCGGTTCTGATTCATCAAGTTTGGATAATATGCTTGAAGTGCTCATGTCAGGTGGCATGAACTTGTTCCATGCGATGTCTATTCTAGTACCGCCAGCATGGCAGAACGTCGATAGTATGGATATGGATTTGCGTGCGTTTTATGAGTTCTATTCGCAGCATATGGAAGCTTGGGATGGCCCAGCCGGTTTGGTTATTCAAGATGGGCGTTATGCAGTCTGTATGCTTGATCGAAACGGTCTACGTCCGTCACGTTGGGTGACGACTAAGAACGGCTATATTACAGTAGCTTCTGAGGTTGGCGTTTGGGATTATGATCCTAAAGATGTATTAGCAAAAGGTCGTGTCGGTCCAGGTCAAATGTTGGTTATCGATACTTTAACTGGGCAGATTCTAGACACTAAAGCCATTGCTACGTTATTGAAAAAAGCACATCCATACCGTAAATGGCTGCGTGAAGAAGCAACTCGTATTCGTGATGATGAGCGACTAGAAGAAGAACTTTCAGTGCAAGCATGCCGAGGTGAACAGCTAAAAGCATTGCAAAAAATGTATCACATTACCAATGAAGAGCGTACTGAAATCATTCGTCCCAACGCCGAAAACGGTCAAGAGCCAGTTGGCTCGATGGGTGATGATACACCAATGGCCGTGTTGTCACAGCAAATACGCCATATAGGTGATTTCTTCCGTCAGCAGTTTGCACAGGTAACCAATCCACCGATTGATCCATTACGTGAATCTATCGTGATGTCGCTACAGACGTGCTTGGGTGCTGAAACTAATGTGTTTGCGCCATCAGCGAGAGATGCTCACCGTATTATTTTATCATCACCGGTATTGTCAGCCAGTAAGATGAAACAGTTGGAAGATCTAGACGATCCATCATTTAAGATGGCACGTATAGATTTGAACTATGATCGTAACTTAGAACTATCAGACGCCATCACGGCTATCTGTGAGCAAGTGGCGAGTACCATTCGTGCTGGTAATACGCTAATAGTATTATCTGATAAAGATATTGATGCAGATAAAATACCCGCCAATGCTATTATGGTTACTGGGGCTGTGCATCACTATCTTATTGGCCAAGGTATTCGTACGGATGCTAACTTAATCATTGAGACCGGTTTGGCTCGTGACTCGCATCAAGTGGCTGTATTGATTGGCTTTGGTGCAACCTGTGTTTATCCATACTTGGCTTATGATGTCATTGATGATTTAGTGGCGACTGGTGAGTTGCTTGGTGATCCAATTCAAGCACGGGTTAACTTCCGTAAAGGTCTGGATAAAGGGCTGCTAAAAATCTTGTCAAAAATGGGTATTTCTACCATTGTATCTTACCGTGCCGCACAGTTATTTGAAGCAGTTGGACTCTCTGAAGAAGTGGTAGATTTGTGCTTTAAAGGTGTGCAGAGCCGTATTAAAGGTGCTACCTTTGCCGACCTAGCCGCTGACCAAGCACAATTGGCAGCCAATGCCTTTAAGCGTCGTGCGCCGCTCGATCAAGGTGGTCTGCTCAAGTTTGTCTTTAACAAAGAGTATCATGCTTTCAATCCAGATGTGATTAACAGTCTTCATACCGCTGTACGTACTGGTGATTATGAAAACTATCGTAACTATGCGGATTTGGTCAATAGTCGTCCGGTCGCAACTTTACGTGATTTGTTACAGTTAAAAACTGATAGTGCTATTGATGTCAACGATGTCGAAGATATCTCTAAAATCTTGACCCGTTTTGATTCCGCTGGTATGTCGCTAGGGGCATTATCACCTGAAGCACATGAGTCCATTGCCATGGCGATGAACACCATTGGTGGGCGATCAAACTCTGGTGAGGGCGGTGAAGACCCCGTACGCTATGGTACGTTGCGTAACTCAAAAATCAAGCAAGTTGCTTCTGGTCGCTTTGGCGTAACACCTGCGTACCTACGGTCAGCAGAAGTGATGCAGATTAAAGTCGCGCAAGGTGCGAAGCCAGGCGAGGGTGGTCAGCTACCTGGTGGTAAAGTCAATGCACTGATTGCACGATTGCGTTATTCCGTACCAGGCGTGACGTTAATTTCACCACCACCGCATCATGATATTTATTCTATCGAAGATTTGGCTCAGCTGATTTTTGATTTAAAACAAGTCAATCCGGATGCTTTGGTATCGGTTAAGTTAGTATCACGTCCAGGCGTTGGCACTATCGCGACAGGCGTGGCAAAAGCCTATGCCGACCTCATTACTATCTCAGGATATGATGGCGGTACAGCAGCTTCTCCATTGTCCTCTATCCACCATGCGGGCTCACCATGGGAGCTAGGCTTGGCAGAGACTCATCAGTCGCTACGTGTCAATGGACTGCGTGATAAAGTCCGTGTACAAACTGATGGTGGTCTAAAAACAGGGCTTGATGTGGTAAAAGCCGCCATTTTGGGTGCAGAAAGTTTCGGTTTTGGTACCACGCCGATGATCGCAGTTGGTTGTAAGTATTTACGTATTTGTCATTTGAACAACTGTCCAACTGGTGTGGCAACCCAAAAATCTAAGCTGCGTGATGAGCATTTCATCGGCGAAGCTGAAATGTTGATTAATTTCTTCAAGTTTGTGGCAACTGAAACCCGTGAATGGCTAGCTGCACTTGGCGTGCGTAGCATGGAAGAGTTAGTTGGACGTACGGATTTATTAGAAGTGTTAGAAGGTAACACGGATAAACAGCAGCATCTTGATTTAACACCATTGTTATTTAGTCATCCAGCCTCCAGTGGTAAAGCACAAACTTGCCAAGTAGAACGAAATGAACCATTTGATAAAGGGTTGCTGGCTGAGCGAATGATTAGTGATATGCTTGTAAATATTCGCCAAGGAATAGGCGGTGATTATAGTTACTATGTCGGTAACTGTGATCGCTCTATCGGTGCACGTATTTCTGGTGAAATTGCCCAAGTATGGGGTAATCTTGGCATGCATGATATGCCAATCAGGTTGCATTTAACTGGTACTGCAGGACAAAGCTTAGGTGTTTGGAATGCAGGTGGTTTAAATATTGAGCTTGAAGGCGACGCCAACGACTATGTCGGTAAAGGCATGGCAGGTGGTGAAATTGTTATTTATCCACCAAAAGACTCAGTGTTTACCGCAAAAGATACGGCTATCATTGGCAACACCTGTTTATATGGTGCGACCAGTGGTAGGTTGTATGCAGCGGGTACAGCAGGTGAGCGCTTTGGTGTTCGTAACTCTGGTGCGCATGCTGTTATTGAAGGAACAGGCGATCATTGCTGTGAATATATGACGGGCGGTATTGTTACTATTCTTGGACGTACAGGTTTGAACTTTGGGGCAGGTATGACGGGCGGTTTCGCTTATGTCCTCGATATGGATGGTGACTTCTTTGATTGTTGCAATCATGAGCTTATCGATCTGAACCGTATTTCAAGTGAGCAAACAGAGCAGCATCGAATCCACTTGCAAAAAGTGATTGAAACTCATGTAGATAAAACAGGCAGTGCATGGGGTCAGACTATATTGGCTGACTTTGAGCACTACGTTCGTAAGTTTTACTTAGTGAAACCAAAAGCGGCGAACATTGCAAGCCTTCTTAAAACCACGATGGCTGATCCGCAATAGTGCAATAGCTGATATGTTTTAAGATACGTTTTAACTCACAAGTTTTAAGCAGGTAAGTGACGGCAATGATATTCATGTCTTAAGTTTTAAATGAGTCAGTTATCAAACGCTGTCACCGCCCACTATAGAGAGATAGCATCATGGCAAAACGCTTAGAAAATAGTTTTCAGTTTTTAGATGTACCACGGTTAGAACCGACCAAAAAAGACATAGCCACGCGTTCGACAGAGTTTGTTGAAATTTACAAACCGTTTGAGAGTGAGGCCGTAGCACAGCAGTCACATCGTTGTCTTGAATGCGGTAATCCGTACTGTGAGTGGAAATGTCCAGTACATAATTACATTCCTAATTGGCTAAAGTTGGCCACCGAAGGCCAAATATTTCAAGCTGCTGAGTTGTGTCACCGCACCAACACTTTGCCTGAAGTCTGTGGTCGTGTCTGTCCACAAGATCGCTTGTGTGAAGGTGCTTGTACCTTAAATGACGGCTTTGGGGCAGTGACGATTGGTAATGTTGAAAAATACATCAACGACACTGCCTTTGCACTTGGCTGGCGTCCTGACATGTCTGATGTTGTTTGGACAGATAAAAAGGTTGCTATCATTGGGGCAGGGCCTGCAGGTCTTGGCTGCGCAGATATTTTAGTAAGAAATGGTGTCAAGCCAGTTGTGTTTGATAAGCGCCCTGAAATTGGTGGTTTGCTTACCTTTGGTATTCCAGAGTTTAAAATGGAAAAAGATGTCATGCGTAATCGCCGCGTCATCTTTGAAGGCATGGGTATAGAGTTTCGTCTTGAGACAGAAATTGGTACAGATGTGAGTATTGATGAGTTGCTAGGCGAGTACGATGCGGTGTTCATGGGCATGGGCACTTACACTTACATGCGTGGCGGCTTCGCTGGTGAAGAGTTAGAAGGTGTATATGATGCGTTAGACTACTTGATTGCCAATGTGAATCGTTGTAATGACTGGGAAAAGAACCCTGCAGAATACATCGACTTTAAAGGCAAGAGAGTTGTGGTGCTAGGTGGTGGTGATACCGCAATGGACTGCAACCGTACCAGTATTCGTCAAGGTGCTGAGAAGGTTGTCTGTGCCTATCGCCGCGATGAAGAAAATATGCCAGGATCTCGCCGTGAGGTGGTTAATGCTCGCGAGGAAGGTGTTGAGTTCTTGTTTAATCGTCAGCCGACGGAAATCATTGGTTTGAATGGTAAGGTCAACGGCGTAAAAGTTGTGACTACTCAATTGGGCGCACCAGACAACCGTGGTCGTCAACGTCCTGAACCGATTCCTAATTCAGAAGAAATTATCCCTTGTGATGCTGTGATTATGGCTTTTGGTTTCCGTCCTAGCCCTGCTGACTGGTTTGAGTCACAGCAAGTGGCGATGGATAGCTCGGGTCGAGTATTGGCAGCTGAGCAGCAAACGTTTAAATTCCAAACAAAAAATCCAAAAATATTCGCTGGTGGTGATATGGTTCGCGGTTCTGATTTAGTCGTAACGGCTATTTGGGAAGGTCGGGAAGCAGCAGAAGGTATATTGGACTTCTTAGAAGTATAATATAATTTATCTAAATCTAGCGATTTATACGCAGGTTCTAGCTTGAGCGTCTTTTGTCCTTTAAATGGGCAAAAGGCGTTTTTTTGATTATTGCTTTGTAAATTGCAGTGCGACTGATAGCATGTTTGTTAGTAACGAGTGATGTTCGTCATTTATTTTTTCCTATCCATTAAAGAGAGTAATCTTGCGTGAAATCAATTCTTTGGCAGCGTGTAACTGCTCCGTTCATTGAGCCTTACGTTCGTTATCAATATGCAGATATTTTGCATGCCATACGCTTAGGTGTGGCGGTTATACTTGCTTTGCTAATTAATGCCCTTACTGGCTTTCCTCATGGAGAGTGGACAACCATCACTGTGTTTATCATTTTGGGATTGTTGCAGTATCAAGGTGCTATTTATACCAAAGCCAAAGAGCGAATATTGGGTACAATATTTGGTATCATCGCAGCTTTCGGTATTTTGTGGTTCAGTGATAGCGTGAATGCATGGGTATGGGTGTATTATGCGCTGATTGGTTTGGTCAGTAGTATTATTGGTTATTTAGCAGTTAGGAACCTCGGTTATACGGGATTGCTGACTGGTATCACTATGTTGATGATTATCTCAAATTTGGGCCAAAGTAATATGAGCCAAGATGGCATCTACCGCGCCCTAAATATTTTATTGGGTACAGGCGTTTCGGTAGCTGTGACACTCATTTTGCCGCTGAAGTCGACGTTGATGTGGCGATTTCTATTGAGCAGTAACCTCGATGCTTGTAGCAGTCTATATGCTGGTGTCGGCAAGCATATTGATACTCCTGATGAGATCAAAGATGCTTTGACCCAGCAGCAGAGCTCAAAGGTCTTTCCCGTTGAAGAAGTACCTGTCAACGAGGCACTAGTCGCAGAACTACAGCAAATTAATAAACGATTACTTGCTGTGCGGCCACATATCGCAGCGACGGCTAGTGAGTCAGGTATCGATAAACCAACGTTAGAAATCATTCAACGTACCCACCGTAATATTATCGGAACCATTGATTTATTGCTGAGTGCGGCACCTCGTTTGATAAATACTGATATCGATGACGATAATTATATTTTATTGGTACATTATCAGAATGAGCTGACGCAAGCCATGCATCATATGGCAGCGGTATTGCGTAGTCCAAGTGATGAGGTGTTTCGCCCTATTACTCGCATCGCAGTCTCGGAGTATCCAAGTGTGCAGAGTTTGGCATTTGAGTGGCAGGGATATTTTTGGTTAACTCAAACGTTACAGACGCAATTGCAGCAGATGAGTGATTTGCTACAGACTACCAAGCCACAATGGTATGCGGCATCTGGTCTTGGTTATCAACGTCGTGAGCATCGTAGAATGAAAGAGCAGGGCGGTGAAGGGGATTTGGGTTTATAAAAAAACGCTGACTTTGGATAGTCAGCGTTTTTATTTTCTGGTTTTAACACGCTCTAGTTTTATCTTATGTTCGTAAAAAATGCAGCGATTAACGTCCTGTTTTTAGCTTATCCCAATACTGCTGATATATTTGCAGTGCGTCATCGCCTACATCTTCTTGAAACTCTGCTTTCGCTAGTACTTCCTTAGAAGGATAGATAGTAGGATTGTTTTTCACGTCGTCTGGCATCATTTCACGTGCTGCAATATTTGGTGAGGCGTAACCGATTTCTTCGCTGACGATTTTTGAGTTTTCAGGGCGCAATAGATAGTCAATAAATTTGTGCGCTGCATCTACTTGCTTGGCGTTTTTTGGAATGACAAAGTTGTCCATCCATAAGATTGCCCCTTCGCTAGGGTACTTATAAACCAAGCTGGTGAGACCTTCATCATTGGCGATTACTGCTTCGCCATTCCAGCTCATACCCACTGAGGTTTCACCTTCCATATATGGCATGCGTGTGGCGTCTGAGTTGAATGTCTTAACATTGGGCATTAACGTCGTGAGCTTGTTATAAGCGGCTTCAATTTCATCGGGATTGCTGCTATTACCTGAGTAACCCAGGGTGAATAGCGCCATACCAAACACTTCTCGCACATCATTGGTCAGCATGACTTGCCCTTTATACTTGGGATCCCATAGATCATTCCAACTATTAACTGTCGCAGGATCAACGCTATCTCCATTGATTGCTAGACCTGTGCTGCCCCACATATAAGGAATAGAGTATTTGTTTTCAGGATCTACTTTGGTATTAGTAAATGACGTATCCAAATTTTTAAAATTGCTCAATTTTGATTTATCAATTTCTTGTAATAAGCCTTCATTAGCCATTTTTTCGACATAATAGGTCGATGGCACAGCAAGGTCGTACTGACTTGAGTCATCGAGTAGCTTGAGCTTGGCATACATGGCTTCATTAGAGTCAAACGTAGTGTAATTAACGGTAATGCCAGTCTCTTCTTCAAAACCATCCAGAATTTCTTGAGGCATATATTCTGACCAGTTGTATAGATTAAGCGTTACATCACTTGTAGTGGTACTGCTGTCAGCTGCGGTATTCTCAGAATTGCTGCAGCTGGCAAGCACCAAGCCGATAGCCGCTGCTAATAATGCTTTTGGTACTATATGGCCCGCACGAGTCGCAGGGCCTGATGGTAAATGGGTCAAAACAATTCTCCAAAATAAAAACGATACAAATAAGTGAAAACTACTAGGGCGTGTCCTCAATTCAATCGATAGCCATCTAAATGGGTTAAAAATGGCTAAATCTTGCCAAACGGCGTCAAATAGCTGACTAATATCTCGATATTATCTGCGCTATTTTCCTTGTTTGACTACAATTTATCTCATTTTTATCACCATTTTTAAAATGAGGACACACCCTAAATGCTAGTGAATATAAACAGTTACACCATTATGGCTATTTGTTTCAGTGATTTAAAGGGGATATTGAGACAATCGTTAAGAATGGTGGTTATGATAGACTGATTTTCTGTTAAAAAGACAGCTTTTATATGAGATATCGTCGATCCACTATAAAATAAATACAGCGATACTGGGTGCATTTTGCGTAGCCTCTGTCTGCGCAGGCACAGCAAGCAAGGAAAATGTATACCAGTATTGCATGGTTACATTTGTATCTGTTTTATTTAGGACTGACTATATAGTATGAGTCTTTGTCAGCTTAGGGGCACTAGGTAATCATGCTATGATGAATGCGAAGCTATGATAACTGTGTCATATGATTCTTATCATGGCGCTTATATGATGAATAGGATAGGTGAGTTTAACCATAACACAATAATAAAGGATACAACATCATGACTCAAAGCTACCCAATACCACCAATGCTTCTCAAGGATAAAGTTGCTATTGTCACAGGTGCCAGTCGTGGTCTCGGCGCACAAATAGCCAGACAGATGGCAGCTGCAGGGGCTAGTGTGTGCGTCAATTACCTGAACAGTAAGGAGGCTGCCGAGGCAGTGGTAGAAGATATTAAAGCGACAGGTGGGCAAGCATTTGCTTATCAAGGAGATGTGACTGATACAATCCAGATGCAAGCAATGGCAGCAGCAGTGATCAAATATTTTGGTGGCATTGATATATTGGTCAACAACGCTTTACCTAATTATCAGTTCAATCCAAGTGCTGCGTACACCAGTATCGAAACCGTAAAGTGGTCCCACTTCTCGCAGCAAATGGATGGCATCGTGAAGGGTGCGGTTAACACAGTACAAGCGGTGTTGCCACAGATGAAATTACAGAAAATGGGCAAGATTATCAATATCTCGACCAATCTTGTCTACAACCCAGTGGTCACTTATTACGACTATACCACTGCCAAATCTGCGCTGATTGGGCTGACGCGCAACTTGGCAAGCGAGCTAGGACAGTACGGTATTCGGGTAAACCTGCTGGCAGGTGGCCTATTGAAAACTACAGATGCGAGCAGCTTAACGACTGAGGAGGTGTTCGATTATATCGCTACGACGACACCGTTACGTCAAGCGACCTCAGTGGCCGACTTTGCCAATTCTGTACTACTAATGGCATCTGACTTGAGTGCTGCTATTACTGGACAGTCTATCGCGGTCGATGGCGGTTTGACGATGCCTTGATAGACTTATTTAGTGCTTTTTAGTGAATAGCTGACGGTGTGAGCATCATAAAAATAACGATAGATAGCAGTGGTACTAATTCTTATCACGGTAAGGTTTTATAACCTTGGCGGCTGGGTTTATGTCTAGGTAGCAGATAGGCGCTAAGAGTTTGTATACTGTGCAAGCGGGCTCACTTTTCATTGTGCAGAATAGGACATCATGCTTATTTAGTTCTCACGTATTATTGATTGGCGACAGATTGGATGTATTCCGATTTGTTGCTTTTTTTATGTTTGGCAGTTCATTTTTAGGTACTTATTTTAGGCACCTGTGATTTATAAGTTGCATATAGTTACAAACTTTTTGTTTGGTCATACAAAAACATTTGTCTCTAATTATCAACTATGTTTCAATTTCATTCTTTTATCAATTTCTTATATAGCTTAAGTGCATTCACTGTGCTTAAGTGCTGATTGGAGTAATGGGTTATGCAAGGAAGTAATTCGCCAAATGGCAGTCCGCCACACAATGATTTTGATGCAACAGAGAAAAACTCTCGCATGCAGCGGTTTTTAAAAGGCGTCGAGTGGCTCGGTAATTTATTGCCGCATCCGGTTATTTTATTCGTTTGGATGTCTGTGCTGTTGTTGGTGCTCTCAGCTGTCATGTCATACTTTGGCGTGTCAGTGATCGACCCAAGGCCAGAGGGCGCAAGCGGACGTAGCGCTGATGGGATGATCGAAGTCGTCAACTTATTGAACGGTGAAGGCTTGGCTCGTATCGTCGAAAATCTTGTGACCAACTTTACCGGTTTTGTGCCGCTAGGTACGGTGCTAGTAGCGTTGTTAGGTGTTGGTATCGCTGAACACTCTGGCATGATATCAGCTGCGCTGCGAGGTCTGGTCATGAATGCTCCTAAAAAGATGGTCACCTTTACCATCGTGTTCGCAGGCATCATGTCAAACACTGCAGCTGAGCTCGGTTACGTGGTACTGATACCACTGGCAGCGGTGATTTTTCACTCGCTAGGTAGACATCCTTTAGCAGGTTTAGCGGCGGCATTTGCCGGAGTGTCTGGTGGTTATAGCGCTAATTTGCTACTAGGGACGGTCGATCCTCTGTTATCAGGAATTACCCAAGAAGCGGCTCGTATCATTGATCCGGCTTATACTGTTGGAGCAGAGGCCAACTGGTACTTTATGATCGCCAGTACCTTTTTGATCAGTGGTCTGGGTTATTTTGTCACGGAAAAAATCGTTGAGCCAAGCTTGGGGGAGTATAACCCTAAAGATGCTGATGATGCCTCTGTGCTAGAGACGCAAATCGAAAAAGTATCAACGCTTGAGAAAAAAGGTTTACTGTGGGCAGGTATCAGCATGTTGATATTTTGCTTATTGCTGGCGTGGACAGTAGTGCCTGCTGATGGCATCTTGCGTAATGCAGAGACAGGCCTAGTATCAGGGTCGCCATTTTTAAAAGGCATTGTGGTCTTTATTTTTGTATTCTTTGCGCTCCCAGGTTATATCTACGGTAAGATCACTGGTAGCATCAAGAGCAATCAAGATATCGTTGATGCTATGAGCAACGCCATGAGCTCGTTAAGTATTTATATCGTATTAGTATTTTTTGCTGCACAGTTTACCGCGTTCTTTAAGTGGTCAAACTTGGGCTCAGTAATGGCCGTATCTGGCGCGACTTTTTTGAGCGATATTGGTCTCACAGGTCCTTTACTATTGATTGGTTTTATCCTCATTTGTGGTTTGGTCAACCTAATGCTAGGCTCAGCGTCTGCACAGTGGGCAGTGACTGCGCCGATATTCGTACCGATGCTGATGCTAACGGGTTATGCGCCTGAGATGATACAAGCTGCTTATCGCATTGGCGATTCGACGACCAATATCATCACCCCGATGTTGGGCTATTTTGGTCTTATTCTGGCAGTGGCAATGCGCTATAAAAAAGACACAGGTGTCGGTACATTGATGGCGATGATGCTACCATACTCGATGGCATTTTTGATTGGTTGGACAATCTTGTTCTCTGTGTGGGTATTTGTACTTGGTTTGCCAGTGGGCCCAGGGTCAGAGACTTTTTATCCAGCGCAATAAATGGTTAAGTAGTTGTAAAAAATATGCCAATCAAAAAAAGCCCTTACTAGTGATCTAGTGAGGGATTTTTTCAAATGAGTGCAAATGGCTTCGCTTGTATTGCTATTCTTATGATGTGGTTTTTAACTGATTGAGTACTGTCTGTAAGCCATACTCCTCAATCGTACCAGTGACAAAATCAGCTCGTGCTATCAGTGCAGGCTGCGAATCGCCCATCGCCACAGCAAACCCAACTAAGTCGAACATTTCTAAATCATTCATTCCGTCACCGAATGCCATACACTCGCTTGCATCTACATCGTAGTATTTACATACGTCTATGATACCGCGCGCTTTGGATGCTTCTATCGGCAAGATATCTGCGCCAATCTGATGCCAATGCACCAGTTTTAAATCGTATTTTGCAAAGTCAATATCTTGCATTTTGTCTTCTTGATCATTGAAGAAAACAGAGCATTGATAAACGGTGTTGGACTTGTGGTACTCGGGATCAACGATAGAGTTGGGCGTGATTGCATTAAACTCACGCAGACGTTCGTTTTCACCTGACCAAGCAATATGAGTGGCTGAGTCAAACTTGTGAATAAATTCGCTCTGCATACATAGGCTTTTAATTTTTGCGGTTTGTTCTACAGACAATGGATAGTGGCTGATTCTGCCGTTATTATCGAAGCTATATTGGCCATTCATACAAATAATAGCGTCCAATACATTGGCTTCCAACAACGCAAGGATATCGTTTGGTAAGATGGCTTTAGAGCGTCCCGTTGATATCACCAGCTTGATATTACTCTCAGCAAGCTGCTCAAGCGTTGCCTGATTGTGTTTAGCGATAATACCGTTACGGCTGAGGGTATCATCAATATCAAAAAATATGATTTTAGGCGTAGGTATGGGTATGTTTTGAGCCATCGCCTTCGTGGCGGTTTTGTCTTCAACAAACATGACTGTCCTATTATTATTT
>NZ_JBQSVP010000019.1:0-39336 GCF_052376345.1 Psychrobacter sp. AOP5-GZ1-6
TATATAACCATGCACCTCTATTAATTTTTTCAAAACTGTCTGGTAAAGCAGCGACAATCACATGGCCCATATTAAATAAAGGAACTACATCTGCATCAAGATTGGTAGATTGATAAAGATAAAATTCAGAACTGTCTTTCATTTTTACGATAATTTTAACAGTTTTAGCAAAATCCTTAGTACCAACGCATTGGTGAAAATGATATCTTTTTACATCCGCTAAAGATATGCTATGCAACTTATTACCTAGCGTAAAATCTAATTGACCCTCTTGTATTTGAACATTACCTTGCTTTATCCAATTGATATTTTTAAAAATAGTCTGAGGCTTTTCAATTAGCTGTGCTAAAAATATAACAGTGATTATTAAGATAATTAATACAGGTAGAACGGTTTCGAAAGCAAACATTAAGTAAAGCCCAAACGGAAAACTACTAATTATTAAAACAGAAGCAACTATAGTGACAATACGTTTTAAACTTGAGCGAGCATACGAAAAATTTATTTCATAAACCCAGCCCTTTTGAACAATTTCCTGATGATTATCAAACTGTATAGTTTGATACTCTCTTTTTTTGGGATGATTTTTTGACTTTCCTTTGGAATTATTTGCGAACTGTCTTCGGTTTTTCTTATTATGCTTCCGATGTTTTCTTTGTTTATATCTTTTCATTACTCTCGGTCTTTTCTAGTAGAGTACTCTTAACTGTAACAGTGTCGCTATCTTCAGTCTTTCGCAAAATTGGATTAGAACATATAGTGGTGTTGGACTATATTAACTTCAGCTCAATCTGATTTTACTTTTATCCGACGACACTTCTCCGAACAATAAATCACCTGCTCCCAGTCTTTCTCTCACTTCTTGCGCCACGTAAACGGGCGCTGGCAGACGGGGCAGGTTTACTTTTTATATACCATGACTGTCCTTTTGTTATATAGCGCTAGGCAAGGAATATTGTTTGATCAGTACAAAATCAATCTATCGTTTCTTCTACTACTTCCTCTGCTACGTCCATACTACCCCACGATTCAAAGATGATATTACCTTGCTTATCGATCTGTCTAGAATGCATATTATACTCTTCAGAGTTGCACGAAATAGTATTGGCCTCGTCATCAAAGCAGTCATCAACCTGAATGGTTCCGTGACTGAATGGCGGAAGTATTCTGTCAAACATATAGGGAATAACCAAATCCCCTTGCAGATTGGTAAATCCCCACTTATCCTTCTTCTTGACACCGAACATTCCTTCCGAGACTCGAGAAACATTGTCATACTCTACTGGTAAGACGATACTGCCTTGACTATTAATGATACCAAATTTCATATCGGCTTCATCTCTGTCACCTAAATAATAAATATAAAACTCATCATCGTTACTATCATTTGATAATGATTGCTGTAGTTCTTCAGCTATTGTTGTATTATCATCTACTTCTACATGTTTTTTGGCTACTATCGCATAACCATCTTTAAACTCACTGATCGCCTCATACTCAAAAGGCACAATTTGGTTGTCTTGAAAATCAATCACCCCCCATCTACCATTTAACTTAACCGCAGCGAGCCCTCCATGAAAATATCTATTGTCCTCATAGTGCAAGGGTATAACCTCCTCGCCTACAGTATTAATATAGCCCCAAAGCGTTGATTGATTCTCTTGAGAGGATTGCTGTTTATGATTACCAACCATCGCCAGTCCTTCCGAAAAATCATAAGCCTCATCGTAATCAACCATCATCAATGAATCAGAGCTATCTAAATAACCCCATTTACCATCAAGTTTTACACGGGTAGGTCCTTCCAAAGAGTTTGCGATATAATCAAATTTTAGCGGCGTTATTAGGTTATTTATGCCATGTATGCCATATTTACCGTTTTTAGAAACTTTAAAAGTATTTTCACTGATAATTTCTACATCATCGAACTCAGTAGGAACTATAATATTGCCTCTTTTATCTATTGCGCCTACTTTTCCATTTTTGGTAATGGATAGCCAGTTCTCGTTAGTCCATTGATTATCTGAATAAAAGCCATTATACATTGTAAATTCGAACTCAACGGGTTGTATCATATTGCCCTGATAGTCATAAATACCCACTTTGTCGTCATTAGACACGAATAAAATATCATTTGCTCGACGAATATCATCAAATTGCGCTGGTATGATAATCTTACCTGCCTGATTTATAGCACCTTGTTTACCGTCTAATCCAAAGATGGCGATAACATTTTCATTTAGTCGTGGATAACCAAAGCCATACACTATGCTATCGAACTGAGGTTGGATAACGATATCTCCCTTGGTGTTTATATATCCCCATTTATCATCTTGCTTAAATTCTGCTAACCCTACTGGGGTAAAATTCCATGCTTCTTGAAAATCAAATTCGGCTATTTTATGATTTGCCATGTCGATTAGCACCCACTTATCCACTTTTTTTACCAGCGCTCTACTTTGGATGAACTCTACTGGTGAATCATATTCAAATGGTATTACCGCAACCCCCTGTCGGTTGACAGCGCCGTACTTCTCTGTTGAGAGTTGCTGCGCAGGAGCAAGCTCATTACTAAACGAGCATAGCCAGTTAAAGCTAATATCTTCGGGTAGCTCATATCCCTGGTTTAACTCACAACCAAAGTTGGCATGAGCTTGAGACAGGCTTATTAATACCACAATAGCAAGAAAACTTTTGATGATTTGATTAATAAAAGAAAAGTGCGTAAAAGAGAGCGACATAGTTTTTATGTTCCGTTACAATTTTTAGTAGCGTTCATTGATTGGTTAAAATTGAATTAATCAAGGTTATACAATGTACTGTTAACTCAATCTGATTTATTTTTCCCTCGCCAACACCGCTCAGAACAACAAAAAACCTGCTCCCACTTCTTACGCGATGTAAATAGGCGCTGGCAGACGGGGCAGGTTTTTTGCGGTAGGTTTATTCTTTTACGTACCCTGATTAGTTTTTACGTTTTTCATTCGCAAACCTTTAACCCTTGCTCAAAGCACTTGCTATATTTTTCTGCCATTTGAATCCGTAACTGGGTATTAGGATGGGTCGATAAGAAGTCAGACAACCTCTCTCCTTCAACCTCTTCAGCTTTTTCATTATCGACTTTTTCATTGCTAACTTTATCTTCATCGTCATGCTCATGCGTAGCGTCATCGACGTCTGTTGTAGCGCTTATCGTCTTCGAATAGTCTTCCATCCGGCTCAGGATATCCACAAAAGCTTGCGGATCGATACCGATCTCAAGCATCTTGTTAAAGGCAAACTCATCTGCTTCAGTTTCGTATTGACGTGAGTAATGGCTTGATACCAGTGCAGTCCCTAGCCCCGTAGCAATTTCACTGATGCCGTCTGGGTTGCCTAATACCAGTATGACAATCATAGTCGTTAATGAGTTTTGAGTGAGCATCTCTAAGCCGTGACGCTCCACAACGTGGCCCATCTCGTGCAATAGCACAGCATCTATCTCATCATCATTTTTGCTTAACTCTACAAACTTATCTGTCAGGACGATATCACCCGATGGCAGTGCAAAAGCATTGGGCAAACTCGATCCATTGATGTTCATATCCCTAAAATGAATCTGATAATGAATTCTGTCATCACCGCCAAAGCGTTCAAGGCGTGTCTCAAATCGTGATTGAATATCCTGCTGTTCAGCGTCACTTATCTTAGTAGGCTGTAAAAAATAACTATCTACAAACTTTAATGACTTTTTGCCAATAAAGTCGCCTGTTGCTTGTGGTAAAGCATGTGCGACCGTTTGACTGGTCCAAGGAATGCCCCATTTGAAAAAACTAAGCACAAAAATAATCGTCAAAACCAGCATCGTTAATACACTGGTCATTTTTGTTTCATGACGATGTAAAAATAAATTCCATTTTGAACCTGTACTGCTACCTTGATGACTACTGATAAAGTTATCAATAGCATCATTATCGTGAGTCGTAAATAGTGATCCATCAGCGAGTGTAAGCTTACGCTCAGTATTGCCTAGGCGGTCACTGATCGCAACTTGCGACCACTGACCACTGATATTCTGACTACGCTCAAATCCACTCCTAGTCTCATTAGATACAATATCTACCTCGTATCTCGTTTTAGTGACTGTCAGTTGCGCGGTATATTGCACCGAGCTGTCTTTGGGATACCATTTGCCTGATATTGAATTCATCATTAATACTCTCACTGTATCCACTAGTGTCTGGCTTAGATTGCAATGTCTATATCGATATCTAAGACATCACCAATCTCTTCACCAATAGCAGACTGCTCTTGCTCTTTTTGGGTCAAATAACTATTGATATCTATATCCGAGGCTTCTATCCAAGAGTTACTCGCGATATAACGAGCCACACGGACTTTTGCCCAAGGTAATGCTAAACCAGCAGTAAATAAAACCATTAGCATATTTGTCACTAAGATATAAAAGTAGCGTTTAGCAGCAACGGTTGACCTAAAACTGATGGCTTTATCTAACGTGGTGTTTTCAAATATATACTGGCGTTGACGGCTAAATGAATAGGCGGTAGCGAATAAAAACGTAGCAATAAAACCAAAATATATAACTAAGAAGCCAACCACGAATAATGGACTTGCCTCTGCGTTTTCAATATCGTTAGAAATACTACCAAGATCAAACCCACCTGATATGGTAGCTGCGAATATTAAGCCTGAAAGTATTGATAGAACAATCAAACAGCCAATAATGATGAGTATTTTCTTAAGTTGAATTTTTACAAACTTTGAAGTATTGATATTGATGAAAAAATCACCTTGGCCAAATTTTGTATTACCAATCTGATATTCAGCTGCTTTTTTAGTGAACAGCCCTATGACAAAGACACCTATCGCTATCGCTGCGATTATACCTACTAAAAATATCATGAAGGCAAAGATTACGTTAAGACCTTCATCTAATTTTGACATTGGCAATATGCTGCCAAAGAAAAGCAACAACATTGCTAAATAACCCAATATAGGGATAAGCATAAAAATAATATAGGCTGGTTTTAGGTTACCGTTGAAGCTAAAGCGCACGTTACTAAAGCTGGTCATGCGCATATTAAACTTTAGGCTGCGCATGATAATCCAAGGAATAAAAGCAAATAAAACAATGGGTAAAATTGCACCAATAGTAGGCAAAACAGAGCCTACAATCTGTAAAGCAAATAATATAAACACACCGATTAAATAGCCCAGAAATAATTGCTTTCCTGTTGCATGGTAATCAAAATATCGATCTGCATATTCAGTATTCGCATAAAAATATCGGCGCGTACGTACTTTCGCCCAAGGATAATAAATCCCTATAGTGACAATGCACAATAAAACATTAACGATCCATATTTTAAAATACTCTGTTCCGTCACCTTTAAACTGTATTTGTTTCATCCTATCCCTAAAGCCTTATAAAATTTTGGTGAATGTTTATTTTAAACAAGTTGAATTAAGTGCATTTTTGCACTATTAATAAATAACGGAAAATTTAAAAAAGCATTATAGATTATAAGTTTAGTAACTTCGAGGACTTTATAAAATTTTGTTGATTAATTTTTAATATGAGGTGATTTTTAAAGAAAGGACGATGAAATACAATTAATTTATCGTTTTGGATTCATCAAATAAGACTGTTTATGCTGGGCTGTATCTTTAATTCACTCGATAACCTTCTAAATATAGTTATTCCACTATAGTCGATCCACTATAAGATAAGTACAGCGATACGAGTTACATTTTGCGCAGCCTCTGTCTGCTGCGTAGGCACCGCAAGCAAGAAAAATGTAACCTGTATCGCGTGGTTGTATCTTTTTTATTTAGGACTGGCTATATAAAAGTATAGGGTCTGTTGAACATTCAAATATTAGGACTGCTGATCGCTAAAATCGCATCAAACTAGGCGTAAACCGACGATAATGTCGAGACCTTAGCTAGGTTTATCTTTATCTCTCCCTCGCCGACACCGCTCAGAACAATAAATCACCTGCTCCCAGTCTTTCTCCCATTTCTTGCGCCACGTAAACGGGCGCTGGCAGACGGGGCAGGTTTTTTGCGGTAGGTTTACTTTTTTATGTGCCATCGTCTGCTCCCTTATCTTTATCTTTCCAAATTTTTATGACCAAACCTGAGCCTTATTGATGATGCTCGACACCCTCATACTTCTTAACTCGGCGGCACTGGTCTGAGCAATAAACCATATTGTCCCAGTTTTTATCCAACTTCTTTGTCCAGCTAAACTCGCGCTCACAAACTGGACATTCTTTTTTGCGGACGTTCTTCTTTTTGTGCGCCATAGCTTTCTCATTGGTTTGTTTACTACATTAGTCACTGGTCACTATAGCCTACTAATCATAGTCATCAAATATTTTGTTTAGACGATTGAGACTGTTGACGATTAGCTTGCCAGATTGATCAGTACTGGTATCAATCGCCAGCTTCTCATCCATACGCATCGTCAATGGCGCCAGTGCTTCTTTGAGAGCATTTGCCATCAGTGCAGTCTGCTGCTGCACATTAGGTATATCGTTCTCTGCTAGCTGATTAGCATTTACCTGATTGTCATTATTGCCAACCAAGCTATCTGCCATTTTTTGCGCCAGTTGCTCCACCGCATTGACCAGCTGCACCATAAGCTGTTTTTGTACATATTGGTTTTGCTTGAGATGCTCGCCTTCGGCTTTATGATCATGCTTATAGATTTGTATCAGCTGGCTCATACTCTTCTCAAAGCCATTGTCGATGCTGTCGCTGACCACTTTGGCATTGTTAATGACGCTATCGGCGAGGACTTTTTGTGCTTCTATCTGCGCCTCAATCTGAGTGTCTAACTGCGCTTGTTGCTCTGCTGCGCGTAAGCGAGCGATTTTCTCTGGGTCATTTTTGGATAAGTAGGTTTCAAACTGGCTACTGATGGCATTGAAGCCACTGGCCAAGTCAACCAGTTGGGCGACGATACGCGCACCTGTATCACCATCTTCACCGCCCATGGCTTTGTTACGTAAGAAGTCCGCTTTGATCTGCTCCCAACGCGCTTTTTCTTCTTCGCTCAAGGTGCCGCGCATCTCACCGAGTTTAAGTAAGTTGCTCTCCGCGCCTTGGGTCAATAGCTGCGACTCGCCCAAATAGTGATCATCTATTAGCTGGTTCAGCTCACTTTCGTTCATGACCGCCGACAGCTTTTCGGTCATCTTGTTCATATTACGATAACTGCCTTGCAGCTTAAATATCGGCTCAACACGGTACTTATCATCTTGTGAAGCAGAGGCAATATAGGCCTGATTGACGTCCAAAATAACCGATTGCACAGCAAACATATGACGCAAGATTGCGACAATTTCATTAATCTCTGAAGTACTATACGGATAGGTCAACTCGCTGCTTTGTGCTTGGGCAAGGTTAGCATTGTCCGCTTTTGCTATTTTAATCAAACGATGTACATCGCTTAAATCACGGTTGGCCATTGGTGCAAGTACCGTATTAGAAGTCAGCGAGTTTTCGATATAACTGAGGGCAAACACCTCTTCCATACCGCTCATGATATCGCCTAAGTTGTAGATATCGGCACGGTTGGCCAGCATATCAGGCACTTTAAATGCCTCACCGCTTTCGGTATATGGGTTACCTGCCATGACCACGCAAAACTTTTTACCACGCATGTCATAGGTTTTGGTTTTACCTTGCCAGACGCCATCGATACGGCGTGTGCCATCACCCAATGAGATAAATTTTTGCAAAAACTCCGCATGCGTATGCTGAATATCATCGAGATAGAGCATGACGTTATTGCCCATCTCAAAAGCTAAGTTGATTTTATTCAGCTCTTCTCGGGCAGTCGCATTCGGGGCTTTTTCGGGATCTAATGAGGTGACATCGTGACCGAGCGATGGACAGTTAATCTTCATAAAGATTAAGCCCAAACGATTTGCCACATACTCCATCAAGGTCGTCTTACCATACCCTGGTGGCGATATCATCATGAGAATACCCATCAAATCGGTACGCTTATCTTCACCGACCGTACCCATCTGTTTGGCGAGGTTGTCACCAATAAGTGGCAAATAGCTCTCATTAATCAGGCGGTTACGTACAAATGAGGACAACGGACGCGGCATGAACTCATCTAGTCGCAACGTCTCTTTTGAATCATGCAAAATCTCTGAGCGCATGGCTAGATAACGTCTATAGGCAGGGATAACTTGAGTATCATGATGATGCAGACGATTTAAGAAGTCGTCGACGGCAAAGGTTAGAGTCTGCTGATGAATGCGTGGATGCTCACCTAGCAAGTTATTCACCTGAATCTCAAGCGATACCTTGCCGGTACTACGCTCAAAGCTTTGCACTTGATTGAGCGGGTTGTTAATACTGGTCAATGATGTAGTCGATGAAACTGGCGATGAGCTGATTGAAGAAAATGACAAGGCCGATGGTGTTCCACTTGCGCCTTGATTATCTATTTTTTTACTACCTTGCCCTTTATTAAAAGCCCCTTTATCAAAGCTAGCACCTGATTCAATAAGGCGCTGCACCAAAGCTTCACGTTGGGCATCGTTCAATTGAGTGAGTAATACAGCAATCGCCTCCGGCACATAATGACGGCCACTTTCTAGCTGCTGTTTGCGTAACGCTTCTTTTGCTGCAATCTTGGCCAGCTGCTCTTCACTGAGCTCGCCGTCTTCATCGGTACCATCCGCTGCTGCATTGGCCGAGTCAGTATCACCGTAAGTCTTATCAAGTAACGCATGAAACCATGTGGTCAAGAGCTCATAGGCTGATTTTGGCTGAAAACCGAGCTTGCCGATTGAGGATTGTAATTGATCAAAACTGGCAGTCGCTTGCATACTCGCTGATGAAGCGCTTAGTGTTTGGCTTAGCTGCTCACACAACTGCTGCGCTTGTTGGCTGGTTTGCCAGTGTATTTTATACGTACTGGCATTAGGGGTGACCGCTTGCATTGACTGCCCCATGACACTAACCAGATACTCACAGGCCAGTTGCACATAGCTTGGTTTAAAGATACTAGCACTGTAATCGTCACTTATATTTTCATCTGTTTCTATAGTCAGCTCTTTAACAGTTTCATCACTACTGTCGTCGTTATAGGTGCTCACAAAATCACGCATCACTTGAGCCATGTCTTCGACCAATAGCGATTTGGCCTTATCACTACCCAATGCACGGCGTAGCTGCTCGGCGGTCGCGGCTCGATCTGTCCAGTTACTCGCGCGCGTCAGTACAGACTCACTCAGCCAAGCGTCGTAACCGAACTGGCGTAAGCTGTCTAAGCCAAGCGCTTGTACGATATTGAGCTGCCAATAAAACAACTGCGCCAATGCTCGTACTTGTGGGGTATAAATCAGCAGCCCTGCCTCACGTAGCGTCGGCAATATCTGCATCAGTAATAACGTCGCATCATGATCATGAATGCCTTTGTCATAACCTAGCTGATAGCGAGGGGTGGCGTACGCTTTGACCAATTTGGACAACGGACTGTCATTATCAATATCACCATTAACATCGAGGGTAATGATGGTCGCATCGTATGCTTGATATAAACGCTCTTCGGTTAAGCCGTCCTGACTGTTTTTGGCGCTCTCAATGATGCTGTATGCCAAATACTCAGCGCGGTATACCTTGTCAGACTCAGAAGCGATATTCATGTCCCAATACGGACGCAAAGCGTTCAGCTCAGCATTATTGAGCACTTCATAATAGTCTGTGCCCGTTAGATGCAGGTTTAATACACGTGTGCCATCTGACTGCTGACGGCTCAGTAAAGTCAAATCCAATGGCTGAGTATTGACCGAAAAACGGTGCTTGCCCAGTTTGATGATCTGACCACCATCTTCAAACAAATCCGACTTGTCTTTTAGACTCTTATAACTCTCGATTTGAATGGCTTTTAGGCGAGCGTCGATGTCATCTGCTTTGACGCTAAAGTCCATCGCTTGTAACTCTTTTGCGATGTTACGGACTTTTTGTACCAGACCATCAGCCGCAAAATACGTATTGAGCGCTTCTTCCTCGGTAAATCCTGTGACGCCAGTGCTTTGTGTCCGCTTTTTGATACTTTCGAGCATTCGTAGCGCGCCATCACCTAAGTTTTGCGCTTTACGGTTACGAGCATCGAGCAATTGCTGCTTATGGTTTTCAAAAGTCTCATAAATCTCTTCACGCTTACTGATGATATCGGCTAAAAACTGATCGCCGCTGTTGGTCTCTGGATCAGCGAACTGGCTTTCTAATTCTTCTAACTGTACTAGCAGCTTTGCCATTTGCTCATCTGATTTTTCAGGGGTATTGGCAATAGATAACGCATTGGCAATCGACTGACCAAACAGCTTAAACTGCGCACCAAATTGCGCCACAGCCTCAGCCGAGCCTAAGTTTTTACGCTTATGATTAAGCTTGGCTTTGCTCTGGTTTAGGCTGGCATAAATGGTCGATATGTCGTCGATAATTTGCGTACGCACCGTGGCATCGGCTACGTCCAGTGTGCCTAGCAGCTCAGTTAGTAGATCCAAACCTTGCGCGGTCTCGTCGATTTTCTCTAGTACTGGCTTTAGCTCCGCATTGGTTTCAGCGGTGTTTAAGCGCTCACTGACATCAACCAATATGCCTTCGTAGCTTGATAGTGCCTCTTCACCACTCAAAAATAGCACGGTCTTTTCAGCCAACTCGCTCTCGGCTTCTTCTAACTGCGTCTGCAATGCTTGTAGTTTATCGGCATCTAAATAACGCAAATCCTCCAAACTAACCAAGCGGCCTTTTTGGCGTCTTAATGCGGACAACTGTTCGACATAATCGCTGGCAGACTCAAAGCTAGTGATGCGTATCTGCCGCAAAATCTCACTTTGCTGTGTATCGGCATCGCTTAATGCGGTTTGGGTTTGCTTTTGGATGCTTTGTACTTTAGCGAACTCGTCAATGACCAGTTCAGCCGTGGCCGTCACTTCTTTAATACTGCTGGCGACTTCGCTCAGTTCAGGCTCAGACAACCAGTAATAGCTGTCAAAGAGTCGGCTGGTATTATTGGTCAGCTCTTCATAGAGCTTTTGTGACACGCTTTGATTATCAATCAGGCGCGTGATGCTATACAGATCCGAGATGCCGCGTACCAGCTCTTTATTGCCAATTTTGCCATAAAAACTGGTGCTCTCAGGCAACTCGCTTACATATTCAGGTGAGGCATAAGGCGTGTGCCATATCTGCATCGGATGAATGCGAGATGGCTCGCTTTGGTCGCTAAACAGCACCAAACGCCCATCTTCTGCCAACGCCATACCGTTACAGTAAATAGGGTTTGCCAATTGCTTTTTAATCAAGTTATAAGGAAACAGACCCGTGACGCCCAAGTCTCTGTCATAGAATAAGAATAGAACGTCTTCTCCATTTGGCGATACAATTTTACGCTTAAAGCGCAGGTCGGTAGCGCCAACATTATTGGCCTCGAACAGCTTATACTCACCGGTCTGTAGGTAATAACCACCCGGAAACATAATGCCATGGTCTTCTGGTAGCTGGACACACGACTGTCCAATCGCATCCAACCGCATAACCGCTTCAGTCAAAGTGTTATAAACAAAATAACGGTAGTCCTCTTCACGGTAAGGCAATATTTTGAGCAGTATTAGACTGCCGACTTTGGCATAAGCAATTTCAGCATCCGTCAGCGATTGGGTGCGATCATTGACCGGTTCGCTATAAATCCCCTGGCCGGACTGCGTATTGTCCTCAATTTTGATGGTCAGATCGCCACCGACCGTTTCCACAAATATCGTATCCAAGATATTCATATGTGGGTATTTGCCATTGATCATCTGATCACGGGTGGTCTCAATCCAGTCGAAATCATAAGCAGGTGGCAACTCGATATCACGCTCGCCTCGATTATCCACATAAGCGACTTGCGCCGACTCTGGCGTACCTTGACTAAAATCTAATGCGAAACGGAACACTCGAATATCAGTGATGCGCTCACCAATCTGAAACGCCAACAGTAGCTTGCTGTCTTTCACTGTTATTTGAATCAGGCGCGTTTGCTTGTAATAGCGATATAACTCATTGAAGTCTTGGACAAAGGCATCTTGATCTAAAAAGGTACCCTTTAAATCGACTTCTTCGAGCTGATACTCTTCTTCGTTACCAGCTGGCTCGTTCAGACGATATAGCGACAATACATCCTTAATATTGCTCGCACGCTTGAGTCCCATAAAGACGTTATAACCAAATAGCAGATAATCACCAACCTGCACCATATCCTGCGCCACACAATTGTGCTCGGTACGAATACGAGTACGGGCGATGACTTGCATCTGGGTGCTGCCAAACTCTTCGAGACGCGCATTATTTAGCGTCGCAGTCTGCTGCTCTAAACGGCTACCTTGCTCCGTTAGACGTTTTTTGATGAGCTCATAAGCATTGCCTGAAGCAACTGCCTGATCGGTTTGGTTTGCTTGATTAGCATTATTATTGTCGTTGCTATTATCGTTGTTGCTATCTGAGTTCTTTGAAGTTTGCGTATCCGCCATCGTTACTCGTCCGTTTCTGTTTTTACATAATATAGTCAATCCTTTATAAAAGAGCTACAGCGTTAACCTCGCTTAAAGTATCACATATACATCTGCACTCGGTTGCCTTGTATCTCTTTTAAACTGAATCCACTATAAGAGAATTTTGGGCAATAAAGGATCATTGAAAGTAAAGAAGCACTTGGCTAATCTAAGAAAACGAGTCGTCACTGCTGTTTTTTTAGATTAGCCAACTCATCGTTATTCATCGTTCTGAATCACCGTGAGTTAGCCAAAAAAATCTGCCGCCTAAACGACAGATTTTGAATTTCAGAGAATATTACTTATTTATACTGTTCGATAAAAACTTGCTTATTGGTAAAAAACTTACTCACTAATACTTACCCGTTAAGACTAGGCATTTAAACCCTATTAGTAAGTCGTTTTATCATCATTTTGCTGGTTAGATTTCATAGCTTGACTGGCCATCACGCCATTGATGATACCGCTCAATGTGTCTGACTTACCCGCTAAGCCATCAATGGCTTTACCGATAGACAGTGACTTGGCAAAGTTGTCAAAGAAATGCGCTTCGCCGCCAACAATATCGATTTTGGCTTTCTGTAGCGCCACTGCCAATACTTCAGCATTTTCTTTCGCAATCTCTTTACCAGCGTCAATAGAGGCAAGCGCTTCTTGCAAGGCAGTTTCAAGCCCCATGCGGAACTCTTCGTGCTCACGTGCTTCTTTGCTCATGCTACCCATGGCATTGAATTTTTCGACCAGACCATCTGCTTCGGCTTGGAAGTGCGCGCGAGTAACTTCGGCTTTTGCCAATCCAACTTCGCGTTCTGCTTTGGCACTAGACTCACCGCGAGCTGCAATGATTTCAGCATCGGCCATGCCTTTTTCGCGCTCAGCTCTGGCGGTAGATTCACCGCGAGCTGCGATGATTTCTGCGTCTACCATACCGATATCACGCTCAGCTTTTGCCTTAGACTCGCCGCGAGCAGCGATAACTTCGGCATCTGCCATGCCTTTTTCACGTTCTGATTGCGCTTCGGCTTGTCCTGTCGCTTTGATGATGTTGGCTTTAGCAATGCCTTCTTTTTCAAGCGATGAAGCCTTGGCTTCTTGAATAGCGGCTTCGGCGAAACCATGTGCCGACTCTTCTGCTTTGATACCTTCGGCCATTTTAATTTTGGCTTCTGAATCTTTGGCTGATGCTTCAAGATTAGCGGCAGCAAGCGTCGTAATCTCAACAGCTTTGTGCTTAGCAGACAACTCTTCTGCTTCGGCTTTTTTGACCTGACGTACTTTGAGCTCTTCGGCATCGGCTTCGGCTGCTAAGACGCGTGTTTGCTTATTTCGATCCGCTTCGCTAACTTCTCGAACTTCTTTGATACGCTCTTCTTCTTGCGCAACGGTTTTGTCCACTGCGATACGTTCACGAATGACGTTAGCGATTTCTTTTTTCTCAAGCTCAATCGCGCGTTCAGCTTCGATACGTTGCAAGTCAACTTCACGCTCACGAGAGACGATTTCTAAATCACGAGCACGCGTGACTTTTTCTTCTTCGATCACGACTGCACGCAGACGATTCTGTCCAGCCACTTCTATTTCACGCTGCTGATTCTCACGCTGAATGGCCAAGTCTTGCTCAACCGTGATAATAGCGGTTTCAGACTTTTTACGCTCTTCTTCTTCAATTTTGCGAGTTTCGGCAGTTTCGCGTGCAATCACTGACGAGATTTCACGCTTCTGCTTAGCTTCTGCATCAGCTTGTTGACGCTCAAGCTCAAGCATGGCTTCAACAGTTTCAACATTTTTCTTCTTAACCGCTAGCTCTTCATCACGCTCAAGTTCATTAGTAATAACATTTTGCGTAGCCGTCAACTGGGTAATCTTTTTGATACCTTCAGAATCCAAGATATTGCTTGAATCTAATGATACTTTTGGCGTTTGCTCCAGATAGTCAATCGCAACATCTTCTAGGACATAACCATTTAGATCATTACCAATTTCTTTGACAATGCTGTCACGAAACTCGCTGCGATTTTCGAACAGTTTGACAAAATCAATCTGTTTACCAACGGTTTTTAATGCTTCAGAGAACTTTGCATTAAACAGCTCATTAACAGCGACTTTATCTGATGCTCTATCTACCCCAACCGATTTGGCGACTTTTAGCACATCTTCTTCGGTTTCATTGACGCGTAAATAAAATGCCACGGTAATATCAGCACGCATGTTGTCTGCGCAAATCAAACCTTCTTTACCGCGTCTGTCCACTTCTAATGTGATGAGCGATATGCGCATCAATTCTTTTTTATTGATAACTGGCCAAACAAAACCACCATCAAAACGTACAGCTATTTTACTAACGCCGTTAATAATCAGCGCTTTACCCTGCTCAACCTTTACATAAAAGGCTTTGAGCATCAGCAGCGCTGCCATGACGAAAACAAACGCCAGCACAACCACCACGCCGACGATAATGAGTATGTCCATATTCATTCCTTTAATTAAAACATTCTACAATCAATTCCATGTAAATCAGATACGGTGGCAAGCATGCTAAGCCTAGTGTTTACCGTGCTTTTTATAGCACGTGCGCTCTGCAGCCCTGCTAATCACCGTCACTATATCTGAGTCACTTTGAACCGACTATAACCAAATTTAAAACTGTTAGGTGCTATTAATAGCTTTACAATGCTTCTTTATCTTCCACAACAGCAACTCGATAAGTATTGGCATCTGTTAAATACTCAACCAACATCACTTTATCTCCTTGCTTGAGTAAATTATCATCGATATCTGAGCGTATCTTTAGTATCAACCCTGCACCGCCATCATTAAGCTCTGCTTCGCCATGCTTATGTGTCACGCTAAGTGTGCGTACCACAGCAATTTTACCTATATTGCTAGAAGCATTACGTTTAGGAATTCTGGCAATGTTTTTGCGAATGGGTGAAATAATGAGACCTGTTAACCACATAGATACCACCAAGACAAGAACAAATGCACCAGTGCCAAAGACGTAATACCAAAGACCAGAATCAAAATTTTGGTGTAAAAAACTGGTGTATAAATAGCTTAACAACCAACCAATCAAACTGATTAAACTAAGAATAATGATGAGAGGTACGCCATACAAACCAAATTTGAGTAAAAGTCCAGAGACAAAACCCGATGAAGTTAAGTCACCACCGTCTCCAGTTGCATCACCTATATCGACTGTATCCATATCTGCCATACCTAGTAAGGAAACTATCCAATACAAGGTCACAAACATCACCAATCCAGTAAAAATCACCGTAGGGTATAGACTGATGTTAGTAATGAATACTAAAAACGACTCTTGCATTACACGCTTTCTCCTTTTATATACCTATAACCTAGGTTTTCAGAATCAACTTATGTTTCTTTATTAATAATTATATAGATATCTCACTATATAATATATAGATTTCGTCATTATCGGCCCCAAACGGGAGAGCGAATGACCCCGCCAGCCTCACTACTAATCGTAAAATTGGTGTTACCCGTTAGTGATTGAATAACCAAATTCCCCATATTAATAGAGCCTTGATTACTCACTACAGAAGCGCTCATCGGATAGACTGCATACTGTCCAGATGGTGACAATCGTGCAGGCTCATCGAGTCCTGTTTCTGCTAGAAATAGTATCTGCCCTGTAGCCAATGTCATAATTGCAGCTTTACTGCCATCAAGATAAGCCAATTGCTGCCCATCTAAGCTGAGCTGAGGACTGGCAGCATAACTGCCTGTAGACAAGCGCTCGGCTTTGCCACCATCGAAACGGTATCGATAGATGCTTGGGCGTCCAGCACGAACTTTATCACTGGTATACACGAAGCTTTTGCCATCTGGCGCATAACTTGGCTGGACTTCTGTACTCGGCAATGTCGTTAACTGTTTGGTATTACCATCACTCAATTGTCTCTCATAAATATCTGAGTTGCCACCAACGCTGGAACTATAGAGTAGCTTTTGACCATCAGGTGAGAATGACGCAGACAAGTTGCTGCCTTCCGCATCCACCACTAGGCTGTTAGTTTTACTCTTTTTGTCATAAATATAGGGGTATTGGCGAGCGGCTTGTTTACTATACGCAAGCATTTGACCATCAGCCGACCACGCAGGCGCATAGATATAACCATTTAGCTGATCAATCAATTGACGGTCGCTGCCATCAGGACGGATACTATAGAGTGTCGATATTTTTGCAGCGCCCATGCCATGCTCTTCTATATAAGCAATACGTCCTTGGCGATCTATCGCTGGCATTTTAGCGGTTAGTGGATTACTCGCCGTCATATCTACAGATGTTTTCGATACGGTGCTTGGCAATGTCTGACAACCCACTAAAACACTAGTCGCAGCAATGATAACTGTGCTACTTATCGTATGCAGGTTTATCGTTGGTTTTGATACAAAAGCTTTTAGCATAAGGCAAGTCCAATAGTCGTTCATAGATAGATTTGTTATAAATAAACACTGATAAGTTATCGATAGCTACGCTACACGATAGTGTTTAGATATAAACAGTTACACTAGTGTAACGTACATTTAACTTTGATTTTAGACAAAAAAAGCCCCACTATTCGTGAGGCTTTTTTAAACAGATATATCGTGTTAAAAAATGATTTTTAGATAATGCTCGTTGTACCCAAATTACCTATAGTGAATAGGTAGGTTTATTTAGAAACGGCTTTAAAGTGCGCAACTTGGCTGTCGTTCTTAATGGTCAGAATAGGTGTATTATTAACATTATTATTAATACTATACTTGCCATCTACAGTCGCTAAAGCTGCCGCATCAAAACTGGCCTGAGGCTCAGGGCATGCCATCATTGTACTCATGCCTTGAGTGAAGTTTACCTCACCATCTGTCACACTATACCCTGCACCCATGCTGTTACAAGTGTTTATAAACGCAACTCGATTGTTACCTTCGACGGTCATAAATTTTAAAGTAAGAGGTTTACTCTCATCAATAAACAAAGAATTTATACGTTCACCATTAGTATCCTTAGCATCGACCAGTTGCCAATCGTTGGCTTGCAAAAGGTTTGATGTGACTGGTTGAGTGACTGGTGCGGTAATACTTGTGGTCTGGCAACCAGCAGCCAGTGTGCCTATAGCCAGTGTTGCCGCCATCATCATGCTAGTTGTGTTCTTCATATAAACTCCTATAGTGATTTTATTCAAAAGATTAAAAAACAATATTACGTACGCTCAGTGAGCGTTATTGTTAGAGCGTGTTTGATATTCAACCATAGCACTGACAACGACTATTGCTGCATGTTCAACACGCTTTATTATAATGGACTTATTGCTTTATTCATTGACCAAAATAATGTAGACCATTATGCATAACGAATACCTGATTGTCGTTATAGATTGAGTATATGATTGCAACAATCATCAGTTCAGTATTGCTTGATAGCTTTTTGCTAACCTAGCTTGCCAGACATAGCGCGAGCTGCTCACTTTTTAAAAGCAGGTAGATAAGCGGTTAGACTTGCCAACCAATCTTCCAAAACAGTCATTGATGCATTTATGCTATAATTCACCCTATTCATTCCATAACTATAAGTACGATTATGATGACTAAAAAATCCCTTATCCAATCTCCAGAAGCCATAGAAAAAATGCGTGTCGCCGGCAAGCTTGCCAGTGATTTGTTGGTTATGTTAGACGAACACGTAAAAGTAGGTGTTAGCACCGAAGCGTTAAACCAAATTGCTCATGACTATATTGTCAATGTACAAGACGCTATCCCTGCACCACTCAACTATAATGGTTTCCCAAAATCAATCTGCACCTCGGTCAACCACGTGGTTTGTCATGGTATTCCAAGTGAGAAAAAACTGCTAAAAGATGGCGATATTATCAATATCGATGTGACCGTAATTAAAGACGGCTATTATGGCGATACCTCAAAAATGTGGATCGTTGGCAATGGCTCTATTATGGCCAAGCGTATCTGCAAAGTGGCACAAGATGCCCTCTATGCAGGTATGAGCGTCGTCAAAGACGGTGCACGTTTGGGTGATATTGGCGCTGCAATTCAAGAAGTGGTCGAGCCTGAGCGCTTCAGTATCGTACGTGAATTCTGTGGTCACGGTATTAGTAATGAATTCCATCACGAACCACAAGTCATGCACTATGGCAAAAAAGGCACTGGCTTTGAGCTAAAAACGGGCATGACATTCACCATCGAGCCTATGATTAATGAAGGTAAGTGGCAGACCAAAATCTTACCGGATGAATGGACGGCAATTACCAAAGACCGTAAGCTATCTGCTCAGTGGGAGCACACGATGGTCGTCACAGATAATGGCTGTGAAGTATTTACTGTTCGCCCTGAAGAAGATTTAAGCTTTTTAACTCAGTAATATAATAAAAGATCGCCTAGGCGGTCTTTTTTTTGCACTATAATCAAGATAAATTAAGTATTATGCTTACTGATCTTTATAATTCTGATAACCATGTCCTTCAAATAACAAAACAACCTTAAGCTCAAACAGCTGCCTTTAAACTCTTAATTGGATAACACTTATGTTTAATTGTGATATCACTTCTATTGACCTAACGTCCCTACCTTTGCTACCTGATGATGCAGCAACAGATACATCAGTATCAACGGATAACGACGCGGCCGAAAAATGGCTACTGGAGATCCCTAAATGGTTAACGCAAATTAATGAAGACATCAATCGAGCACTTGAGCGTGGTGTCAATATTCGTCAATTGGTTGAGGTTCGTTCCTGTGCCATCGACGAGTTACTGATTGCTTTATTTAAATTTTTTGAGTTAGATAAAACTGACTTGGCTTTCTTTGCCACTGGTGGGTATGGGCGTGGCGAGTTATCGCTGTATTCAGACATCGATATTTTACTGCTATCTCCTGATGAAATTGACACTGATACTAGTGGAAAGATTGATCGTTTGGTAGCGTTACTATGGGACATAGGATTGGACCCTGCACTTTCTGTGCGTACGATTGAAGATGCCTTAGAAGCAGCACTTGATCACACCATTGCCAGTGCTCAGTTAGAAGCTCGACTGTTGATTGGTAATGAAGACTTGCAAGATGTTCCAGTAAAAATTGTCAACGAGCAGTGGTCACCGC
Source organism: Psychrobacter sp. AOP5-GZ1-6 (assembly GCF_052376345.1). Classification (NCBI taxonomy): domain Bacteria; kingdom Pseudomonadati; phylum Pseudomonadota; class Gammaproteobacteria; order Moraxellales; family Moraxellaceae; genus Psychrobacter; species Psychrobacter sp. AOP5-GZ1-6. The sequence goes on from NZ_JBQSVP010000019.1 coordinate 19,686, forward strand.
GGCAGTTTTTTGAAGTAAAAATCGAAGAAAGTAAGGTACGCCACTTACAGCACAATGCCACAGAATACAATCTTGAGCCAAATATCAAGACAGCTCCTGGTGGTTTACGCGATATTCATGTCATCGGCTGGGTGACCAAACGTTACTTTCGAGTGGGCAAACTGTACGACTTGGTACAGCAAAACTTTTTGACCGAAAAAGAGTTTGATGAGCTGAGTTTTGCAGAAGGATATCTATGGCAAATACGTCATTATTTACACGTATTGACCGGTCGTAACGAAAACAAGTTACTGTTTGATTATCAGCGTGAGATTGCTCAATTGATGGGCTATGAGACGCAGCCAGATGATGAACCTAATGCTGCAGTAGAACGCTTTATGCGTGATTACTATCGCTGTGCCATGCAGATATCAACACTATCCGAGATGCTGATCAATCATTATTACGAAACGATTATAGAACCAAGACTGACTGATGATGAGAGTCCCAAAAAACAGCCCATCAACGCACGCTTTAACCAAATAGGTGATCAAATATCGATGGCGCATCATCGCGTCTTTGCTCAGCACCCTGACGCTATTTTAGAGATGTTTTTATTGATGGGTCAGCACAATATTAAAAACGTCCGCACCCATACCCTACGCGCGCTAAAAATTGCTGCACGCGGTATCGATCAAGTTTACCGTGACAATCCCGCTCACCAAGCGCTGTTTTTAGCCAACCTAAAAGAACAAAACTACCTGTTTCATCGCCTGCGTACGATGAATCGATATGGCGTCTTGGGTAACTATATTCCTGCGTTTTCACAAGTAACGGGGCTGATGCAGTATGACTTATTTCATCGCTATACCGTTGATGCACATACCTTATTTTTGATTCGCATCCTCCATCGTTTCACTGACCCACGGTTTTATGAAGACTTCCCGTTGGTCAGCTCTATCTTTCAACGCATCGAACGAAAAGAAATCTTGGTACTGGCAGCAATGTTCCATGACATTGCTAAAGGTCGTGGTGGTAATCATAGCGAGCTTGGGCAAACCGAAGCCATTGAGTTTTGCTTGACGCATGGCATGAGTTTGGCGGATGCTAATTTGGTTGGCTGGCTGACACGTTACCATTTATTAATGTCGATGACCGCTCAGAAAAAAGACATATCAGACCCAGAGATTGTGACTATATTTTCAGACCTAGTGGGCAATGTCACCCATCTCAATCATCTATACGTGCTAACCGTCGCTGACATGAACGCCACCAATCCACAATTATGGAACAGTTGGCGCGCCACGCTAATGAAACAACTATACTCACAGACTCGTCGTATTTTGCGTGCTGATATTGATGCACCGACCAACCGCCAAGATATGATCAGTGCCACACGTAAACAAGCCTTAACCATGCTAGATAATGTGAACAATCGGCACATGAATCGCGATGAAGTATTGAGGCTATGGGACGATTTGGGTGATGAATATTTCTTGCGTGAGATCGCTGAGGATATTTTATGGCATACCGAGGCTATCTTGAATCACCCCCCTATTGGACTTGCATCCAATACAGATAGTCCACCGCTAGTCGTACTACGTGAGCATAGAGAGCTGGCACTTGATGCCGTTCAAGTATTTGTTTACACCCAAGATCAAGAAAACTTATTTGCGGTTACCATGGCAGTGTTCGATCAGATGAATCTGGATGTCTTGGACGCACGAATCATCACTGCTACCCGTGATTTTGCGTTGGACTCTTATGTGCTACTAGATCCGAACGGTACACTATTAATTGACGAAGACAGCCAAAAGGATCTCAAGCAGCGTTTGATTAGTGCCTTTAAAGATCCAACAGTATTAAAAATTACAAACAAGCGGATTCCACGTCAGCTTCGAAACTTTGAGGTAACCACAGTTATCAATTTTGAGTTCAATGAAGCCTCAGATCAACACGTCATGAGCTTAGAAACGCTTGATCAGCCTGGGCTATTGGCACGAGTTGGACAAGTGTTTTTGGAAGAGAAAATTGAGGTACATGCTGCCCGTATTACCACCTTAGGCGAGCGTGCAGAAGATATGTTTTATATCAGTGATCATAACGATAAGCCGCTATCTACTGACCGACTTGACTCTCTGAAAGCAGCACTGCTTACCAGTCTCAGTGTGCAGAAAGACTGTCCTCTCTATTAGGTATCATTCAAGAGTTAATAAAAAACATAATAAAAAAGCATGACATTGATAAAACGATCAATGCCATGCTTTTTTCTGTCTAGTTTTTTTAATATCTAATCTTTTTAACATCTAAGGCGCACCTCAGAGCAAAGCTAATTCCTATAAAGTGCTTTTATATATAATCTCACTAGCATGTTCATTAAGTTCATCATCAGCGAGGTCTGGCGGCAGAACCTCTGCCTCAGTCTGTTTTTGCGTCAGCATTATACGCCCAGTATCGACCTCTCTTTGTAACAGACAATGTAAACTGGCCAAATGAAAGCTTTGATCAAAATACTCATACAGCTGTCTTAAGGAGATAGGTGAATTGGCATGTACGTCTGGATAAAGACTGTCTTCTGCCAAGATAATCATCTCATTCAGCGCTTCTTCACGTTGCAACTCATCTTTATCAATCTTGCGTTGCAAAATATTAGCCATGCGACCTTTTAGTGACAGCATGACAATAAAAATCACTGTCTGTATGGCAAACAAAGCAACATACTGCCATACAGGCAGCATGATGCCCAACAACTTACTAAGCAGCATCAATAACATCGCCACGATGACATAGCTGACCAACTGCCATAAGAACCACATCATCAAGCTATTTTCACCGTACCAAAACAGTTTTTTCTCTTTACGGCTAGTGAGCTGCTGCCGCGCTTGCCACCAACATTGTTCGCGCTGTTTTAATAGCTCATATAGCTTATCTCGCGATAAGTTATCGTCAGAATTTTTATCGTTGATATCTTTAGCGTTTGGACTATCGGGTTGTGTAACACCAGGCATATCAAATTGTCCTTACCATAAACTATCATCAAGGCTGACAGCGGCTTATTGTACTGTTATAAGAAAAAGACAAAAAACAAGAGAAGTGCTACACTGCTTGAATGTAATTTTTCTTTATAACTTTATTATTAATTGTCTATTATAGTTACCCTACTTATGAATCACAACTTAACGTACCTGCATCCTTACCCTTTCGCAAAAATGGCAGCGTTACTTGCCAATAGCACGCCAGCCGATAGCTACAGTGAAATCAAACTAGGCATTGGCGAACCAAAACATGAGCCACCAGCATTTGTACTGGACGTACTACACGAAAATTTGGACAAAATAAGTCGTTATCCAACCACCAACGGTATGTTTGAACTGCGTCAGACCATCGCTCATTGGCTGGAAAAGCGGTTTTTTTTGAATCATGTCGATGCCAATACCGAAGTATTACCGGTAATGGGCACGCGTGAGGCTATTTTTAGCTTGGTACAAGCAGTTGTCGATCATAAAGTCATCGACACAGCAAACCATTCGTTATCTGTATCAGGTAAGCCTCCTGTAGTTGTGATGCCCAATCCGTTTTATCAAATCTATGAAGGCGCAGCGATACTGGCACAAGCAGCGCCATACTTTGTACCCTGCGCATTAGATAATGATTTTAAAGGAGATTACCGAGCAGTACCCAAAGAAGTGTGGGAGCGTACGCAGCTATTATTCGTTTGTAGTCCTAACAATCCAACTGGCTCTGTCATGACAATGGATGATTGGGAGTATCTGATTCGTCTGTCAGATCAATATGACTTTATCATTGCCAGCGATGAATGTTATAGCGAGCTTTATTTTGATAGCGCCCCTATCGGTCTATTACAGGCCTGCGCAATACTTGGTCGCCACACCTTTAAAAACTGTATCGTCTTTCATTCTTTGTCCAAACGCTCAAACCTACCAGGTTTGCGGTCTGGATTTATAGCAGGTGATGCCGATATTTTACAGGCTTATTTGCAATATCGTACCTATCAAGGCTGTGCGATGCCGATACCGCATCAACTGGCTTCTATCGCTGCTTGGCAAGATGAAAAACATGTGGCAAATAATCGCTCACTCTATCAAGAAAAGTTTGCCTTATGGATGTCTGAGCTTGGTGAGCTATTAGAGTTACGGATGCCTGATGCAGGATTTTATTTTTGGATAAAAGCGCCTGAGCAGTTCAATGGTGATGATGAGCTGTTTGTCAAAGCGCTATATGAGCAGGCAAATATTCATGCATTAGCAGGACGCTATCTCTCACGTGAAGTAAATAGCAGCAACCCTGGGCAAGGATATGTGCGTATTGCTTTGGTCGCTAGTGTCGAAGAAAGCCGTGAAGCGATAAGCCGTATTCGAAAATTGCTTGGTGCATAGTTAAATTCGCGATATCAACATCCTTACTTGACACAATAATTGTGCTATTTACCTGCAATAACCATAATATAAATGTGGTTATTGCAGGTTTTTTATGTGAATGATGCTATAGTAATGATCTATAAGTAATTACCTATAGTCCAATATGCCATCAAGGATGATGCCATGCCCCATCTTGATTTTACCCAGCCGCCCTTTGATGTACTCAGTTTAGCTGAACGCCAAAGTATCAGGAAAAACACGCAAATACGCTATCTTGCTAAAGATGAAAGCTTGCTTGCAGAAGACTTACAGTACCTTTATGTAGTCATTAAAGGACAGGTTGAGCAATTACTCGACGGTGAGTTTGTCGTCTCTTATTTAGGTAGCAATCATTCTGATCACCTTAACAACAATGATTGGTTCGATAGCCGTCGCCAGCCTGAGTCACTGACTGATAACACTCTCACCAAAGAGGCTACAGGGCTTGCAAATAAAGCTAAAACTTATCAATTTCGAGCTACCGAAGACACTCTACTGCTTCAAGTGGCTGGTAGCACTGTTGACAAAATCAGTGCTCAAAATCATCTAGTTCGCCAAATGCTATCAGACAAGCTTCCTGAGCGACTCAAAGCACTACAACAGCGCCGTCACAACACAGGAACTGACCCAACCATCTATACCAATCAACAAGAAGTGCAGCAAATCATGCTGCAACCAGTGATTGATGTCCGTTTACTTCCAGTACATATCGTTGATGCCAATAATAGCCTGTATGACGCTGCTAGCGTTATGACCCAAATAGGAATAAAGCACGTACTGGTAAGACCATCGACTTATGTACAAACGATAAAAGAAGATGTACAAGAGACATCATACGGTATAGGTCATCTACTAGGTATTTTAACCGATACCGATATTTGCCGCGCCGTGAGTGAGCAAAAAAACCCTGCCACGACGTCATGTCAAGATTATGCCAACTTTAACCTGCGTACCATCAAGTCTGATGATGAGATTGGCGATGCGCTACTAACCATGACTCGTTATCGTATCCATAGACTGCCTGTGCTAGATGACCAAGGTAAGGTTATAGGTATCCTTGGGCAAAGCGACATGCTCGCTCATATCAGCCATCATTCACAGCTCATTAGTATTCAAATTGAACAAGCAAAAGATCTGACGAGCCTAGATACCGCAGTCGAACTTATCGGTCGTTATATTCGTGCACAGCATCAAAATGGCGTCAAAATCGGTAACATCAGCCGCATGGTACAGACGCTCAATGCACAAGTATTTACCAAGCTTTGGCAACTTATCGTACCTGATGAGGTCATGGTCAATACTTGCCTCATCGTCATGGGCTCAGAAGGTCGTGGTGAGCAGATCATGCGTACTGATCAAGACAATGCACTCATCATACGTGACGGATACACACATGATGACTTGGCACAGTTTGCCGACTCCTTTAATCATCATTTGGCAAACCTTGGTTATCCACTGTGTGATGGCAACATCATGATGACCAACCCTATATGGCGACAACCGCTAAAAGCATTTAATACCCAAATCAACTCATGGTTTAGAAATACCGAACCAATGCATGGCATTTATTTATCCGCCATCCTCGATGCTGAATACGTCTGCGGTGATGAATCATTATTGACTCAAATACGCCAACATCTAAAAGTAGCCCACCGACAGTCAGACCCTATGTTTGTACGTCAGTTCGCACGCGCCGCGCTACAGTTCGGTGACGTAAACCAATGGTGGCAAAAGTTTGTCCCACTACTGGGTAATAAGTCAAACTCGCAAGATATTGATCTAAAAAAAGCCGGTATCTTTCCATTGGTTCACGGTATTCGCACCTTAGCATTAGAAAATGATATTTTGGAAGTGCCCAGTAGTAAAAACCGGCTCAAAGCCTTGGTGCAAACTCAAGCCTTGACCCAAGAGCGTGCCGACACTTTATTAGAAGCATTAGAGTTTTTTATGGCGCAGCGCTTATCAGTTGCGCTCTCTACTGACGATAAGTATGCTCGGCAAGTAAATCCAATGACGTTAACTGCGCTTGAGCGTGACTTGCTAAAAGAGTGTCTAGCTGTGGTAAAAAGCTTTAAAGCTCAGCTCCGCCAGCACTATCAATTAGAGATTTCATAAATGGATGAACAACCACTATGAGTTGGCTACAGCAGTTGTCTTGCACTTGGCAAAAGACTCAACTACAACGTCCAGAACTGGCATCGATGTTTAGCCAACCTATGCCTGAGCAGTGGGTCGCTATTGACTGCGAGATGACTGGACTTAATCCTAAAAAACACCATTTGTTATCGGTTGCGGCTATTCATATCAATGGTAATACGATCGATACAGGCAATGGTCTGCATTTAGTCTGCAGACCACCTGTGATGCCAGACCGCGATACGATTATAATTCACGGTTTACGTACCGCTGATGTTGAACATGGTATGAGCTATGAGGAGATGTTAGCGCTATTGCTACCATTTATAAACAACCGCCCTATAGTAGGTTTCTGCCCGCAAATTGACACTGCTTTTTTAAACCCACTGGTTAAAAAGTATATGGGCTCGACACTACCAAACAAAATCATAGACATACGCCATCTGTACAGTCGGCGCAGGAGTGGTCATACTCAGGGTCTCTCTAACCAATCACAGCACCTAACCAATATCTTAGCTCATTACAATATTCCTGAACTGGGTGCTCATGATGCTTATAACGATGCCATTATGACCGCAATGGCGTTTTTGCACGTACGCTAAGCGCGCTGTTTGACGACAAAATCAAACTTTTAACATGCTTCTGCATCTACGAGAAAGCCTTAACTCATGTTAGTATAGTCGGCTTTTACCACTTACTAAAAGATGCTCATGCGACCTACTTCTGAACGCTCTCGTTATTCTGCTATTGCCACTAAAATTTCACCAATGCTTCATCATCTACGACCGTTCAGTCAAGCTAGTAAGTCATTGGCCGTGCTGGCCTTAACAGTAACGCCACTATATGCGCAAGCAACACTACCAGAAGCGGTTCAGGCAGCATTAACGCGCGCCAATTTAACAGAATCTGACATCAGCATGGTCATCACCCCAGTTGGCGATAAAAATAACAGCCACTTGCCTACGCCTATTCAAGTAATTGATAGCAGCCAACAAGCTGTGGCTAATAGTGCACAAAACCATACTGATGACAACCAGCCAAACGCTCAACAAGACAATCATCAAAACAGTAATAAAAACAACAGCATTCCCCAACAAAGTACCTTAGTTACCATTGAGCGCCAAACTATTGAGCAGCATGAAAAAGAAATACATGCCTATACCGATGATGCTTACACCTACCAAAGCGTAGAAAGTATTCCCGATGTGCTCGACGACCAACAAGCCAACGCTACTATCAACCAACATAAAAATCGCGACGCAAACGATAAAAATACCAATACTGGTTCTACTCATATCTCGTTTTCGCCATTAATTAGCCACCAACCAAACACGGCGCGCACACCTGCCAGCACCATGAAACTGCTACCGACCTTTATTGCGTTAGATACCTTAGGCACTGATTTTGTTTGGCTCACTCGGGTATACCATACTGGTATTATTGTGGGCGACCGCCTATACGGCGACTTGGTGATTCAGGGCAGTGGCGACCCAAAAATGACGCATGAGCGCTTACAACAGCTGCTTTATCATGTGCAACAAGCAGGTATTAAACACATTGATGGTAATATTGTTATTGACAGCGCAGTTTTTGAACAAGTGAGTAAAGACCCTGCCGCATTTGATAATGCGCCGCTACGCCCTTATAACGCTAGCCCAGATGGCTTTTTGGTCAACTTTAGCAGCATCGGTATTAAAAGTCAGCCGTTAAACAATGGGCAAGCGCAATTAACCTATACGCCGAAATTGGCCGACTATCAGCTACCAAGTGTTGTCAATACTCGTGCAGGGGCCTGTGCGTCAGCCAATTACAGCTTGAACCCGCAGTGGCAAGCCAATCAGCTTCAGATAAATTCTGAGCTGCCTAGCAGTTGCGGCGAGCACGTTTTTTATATTGCTTATCCCGATGCCAAAGATTTTGCTGCCCACGTACTGGCAGATAAATGGTATGCACTAGGTAATACGCTAAGCGGTCAAATTATCAGCCAAGAACGCCCTTACAACACCCTGACCAATACCCATAAAGCAGGCAGTCTAGCCGCATTACCACTGTCGCCTTTGCCCATTGTCAGCTATCCATCACTCACATTGGCACAGCAAATTTATGACATCAACCACTTTTCAAATAATGTCATGGCCGAACAAGTGGCATTGTCTATTGGGGCGTATGCAGCCATCTCTGCTAGCCAAGCAGCTTCTACTAATGCAGCTACACCCATGACTATATCGGGCACAACCAGCCTATATGACTTTGGCAGCTCGCATCACACCAACTACCCAACAACGCTACAAACCATTAATCAGTGGTGGCAGACACACTTAAAAACACCGCCGCCATATCTCACCAATGGTTCTGGCTTGTGCCGCACCTGTACCGTGAGTGCCGCCAATCTAAGTGAGTTGTTAGGCTATGCGTACGACAGCCCAAGCTTTGATGCGTATGTGGACTCTTTGGGGATAGCAGGCGTTAGTGGCACCATTGCCACCCATAGCAAACGGTTACCTGAATCAGCCGCTATTGGACGCGCGTGGATTAAAACCGGCACCTTAAACAATGTCACCTCAATGGCCGGCTATGTAAAAGGGCAATCAGGGCAAGATTATACCGTGGTCGGACTGATTAATACCGATCAGGCGCTCAATGTATATGCGGCTAGAACTGTATTAGATGCCATGTTAGATTGGACAGCACAGCAATAAAACAGCACCTGTATAATAGAAACGTGTCATCAATGAACACCTTGATATAGTCAGTCCTAAATAAAACAGATACAAATGTAACCATGCGATACAGGTATACATTTTCCTTGCTTGCTGTGCCTGCGCAGACAGAGGCTACGCAAAATGCACCCAGTATCGCTGTGTTTATTTTATAGTGGATCGACTATACATTCAGTATCTTAAAATGGCTAACTATGATGACACGCCCATACCATAATAATTTATCCACCCTTTATTTTTTTACATTAATATAGGCTATTTTATGCCACACGCTACCGACAATTTACGTAAGAAAAGTAAACCGCCAGCACGGCTACCGTCAGCATTTAAGCTACCAATGTATATGGGGTTTTTTGTCATTGGTTACATTTTAGCCAACGCTATTTTTATGGTCGTCCAAACCAAGCTAACGCTCAGCCCATACGTTGTGATGACGGTAGCAGTACTGGTTGGCGCTTATATTGCGGCGCACAAATTCATCAAACATCAACAGCGCACGCTCACCATCAGTGAGATGAACCGCTTGACCATTGGTAGCGTGGCCGCCATGTGGTTGTTAAATGCATTGTATATGTTAGGGTTGTGGCTGTTTTTGTTTACACCAGTTAGCCGCGAAGTATTAACAGATATGGCCACACAGCAGCCCTTGCCATTACTTGGTGCACTGCTTATGATGATAGTGCTGACCTTGGTTAGCACACGTTTAGGATTGTGGGCTTTCAATCATTTCTTAGCACCCAAATAAATACAGTACTGCCAACAAAGCGCTTGGCGAGGTTTGCACCTTAAAAACTTGGCATTCAAGATAATGAGGAGTCAACACGATGGACATTGTTTTTTTTGATAGTATCGACAAACTTGGGCGTATTGTATTCACCGCCGTCATGGTTTATGTGCTCATCGTGATTACCACCAAAATTTCTGGCAAACGCTCAACCTCTCAGCTAAATAATTTTGATTGGATTGTGACGGTGATGATTGGCTCACTGGGAGCCAGCACTATTTTGCTAAAAGAGATCCCTTTTGTAGAAGGTGCAGCCTCAATTATCACGCTATATGTTTTACAGTTTTTGGTCACCAAATACGCCTCTATCTCAACGCCCTTTAGTAACTTTATCTTATCTGAACCCCGTATCGTCTTTTATCAAGGACAGTTTTTACCAGATGCAATGCGAGAGGAGCGACTAACTCATCAAGAGCTCGAATGCTCAATGCGTTCTGAAGGGATTAATAGTTTCGATGATGTTGAAGCCATTGTTTTTGAATCTGATGCAAAGCTTACTGTTATTCCAAAGCCAAACCAAGCGGATAAGAGCGGCGATGATCGAAGCGCAAACAATCACATATCAGAAACCATTAGCCCTCTAATGTAAATTGTAGACCGTAAATAACGAACGATACAAACTATTTAGGGTACACCCTAGTAAGCTTGAATTTAATTATCGAGATGGTAAGCACTATGAAAGTAAGGATTTTGACTGTTGGTAATAAAATGCCCAAATGGGTGCAAACAGGTTTTGACGAATACTACAAACGCATTCAACCGATGCTTAGCACAGAAATCGTCGAAATTGCAGCTGCAAAACGGGCAAAAAACCCTTCAGATGCTAATTTGGCACAGTATCGTGAGCAAGAAGGTCAAGCCCTATTAGCCACTCATAATGCATCAAGCCGAGAGCAGTTATGGGTACTAGACGTCAAAGGCAAGATGATATCGACCGAAGGTTTGGCCGATAAATTAGCAGATGGCATGCAGCAAGGCGATGATATTGCCTTAGTCATCGGCGGTGCAGATGGTGTCTCACCAGAAGTATTGGCAAAAGCCGATGCAAAATTATCACTATCCGCCCTAACATTACCGCATCCATTAGTGCGTGTCGTACTCATGGAGCAACTATATCGCGCAATGAGTATCAATAACAATCACCCTTATCATCGTGGAAATTAGGCTTTCACAATCATTAATTAGGGCGTGTTGAAGTAAAAATACTAACTCAAACGTACAATTCTCACCCTTCAACTGGCCAAAGCCGGATTGAAAAACCACTAGCCGCCCTAATAAACGCTACATGACTTATTCAAACGCTCAGACTCTTAAAGCAAGCCATCAGCCAAGCTCGACTGATGCTATAGCCCCCATCAATGCTAAGGCTGCATGGGATGATGTACCCGCTTCACTAAAAAACACCGCTCTTTTACCTGCCTTATTTATCTCACATGGCGCGCCCACATTGGCCCTTGAACAATCAGCCACAACCAGTGCGCTGGCACGTATCGGACAAAACTTACCCAAACCCCGCGCCATCGTGATTATGTCGGCACATTGGCAATCTTCAAAACTGGAGATTAGCAACAACCCACAACCAAAGACTTGGCATGACTTTTCAGGATTTTCGTCTGAGCTTTATGACGTTCAGTATCCTGTTTCAGGTCAGCCAGCGCTGGCGGAGACACTAGCTCAGCAGCTTACGACACGCGGTATTAGTTGCAGTGTCAATCCAGTACGTGCTTGTGACCATGGCGTGTGGGCACCGCTTATACACCTGTATCCAGAAGCAGACATACCGATTGTGCAAATCTCTTTGCCACAGCACTATGACAGCGTTGCCTGTTATCAACTAGGTGCACTGTTGGCGCACCTGCGTGAGGAGCAAATACTTATCATCGGCTCAGGCAGCGTCACACATAACTTGCGAGCTATTCGGTGGCAGTCTGACAGTATCGATCAAGCAGCCAAAACCTTTAAGCAATGGTTGCTTCAACAGCTCAAAACAGATATTCCCACGGCACTCGATTGGCAGCAGTACCCTGACTACAAAGATATTCATCCAAGTGATGAGCACTTGCTCCCGTTGTTTTTTGCATTAGGTACGGGTCAGCGTGTCTCAGTCATTCACCAAAGCATGGCGCATCATAGCTTGGGCATGGACATCTACCGCTTTGATTGAGTATAGGTGTGCTACGGATCGTTTATCGCCATTAATTGATTCAAAAAACTGGGTTATCTTGTGACAACTAAAATAACGGTGATAGATGTTGTCTGTTTTTTAATTGGTAGATATTCATTCAAATCATGTTCAGTGCGCTATACAGGTATTGAGTGGTTGCTATATCCACTGATATTCAGTTTGAACTCTGTATTATAGTCACGCCACTATAAAAGTATTTCAGCGTCTCGCTTGACGTATCACGTATAAATCTACACTCGCCTGCCTTGTACTATTCTTAAATTGAATCGACTATATATAGCGCTATATATACCACGCTATAGTCAAAGTATTTGAAAATCGCTACCGTGCTACTGGGATGAATTTTTCGCAGCCTTTGTAAATACAGTAGGCAAGTAAAGTTTGTACCAGTAGCACGATAATAAGTCGTCTTGGTTTTACTTTTTATTGATCATATAAAGCATATCCATCGCTACATTAGCAGCTCACGTTTGCCACTTTTGCCCATCGAGCTGACCAGTCCTGCCTCCTCCATTGAATCCACAATACGTGCCGCACGGTTGTAGCCAATGCTAAATTTACGCTGAATACTAGAGGCCGAAACCTTACGTGTTTCCATAATAAAGGCTACAGCATCGTTATATAGGTCATCATCTTCACCAGAGGCGTTACCTGAGCTACCACCACTTGGGCTAGACAATTCAAAGTTACCTGCCATGTTGTCGATATAATCAGGAGCACCGCGCTCACGCCATGCATCACAAACACGGTTGACCTCTTCGTCACTAACATAAGCACCATGTACACGATCTGGCTCAATCTGCCCTGGCCCTAGGAACAACATATCACCGTTACCTAGCATATCTTCTGCGCCGCCACTATCCAAAATCGTGCGTGAATCAACTTTTGAGTTTACTCGTAGTGCCGCACGCACAGGGATATTGGCTTTAATTAGACCAGTGATAACATCTACCGACGGACGCTGAGTCGCGAGCATCAAGTGAATACCTGCAGCCCGCGACTTTTGTGCCAAGCGGGTGATAAGCTCTTCAGCTTGTTTACCCACCTGCATAATCATATCGGCAAACTCATCGGCAACAATCACAATCATTGGTAATACTTTGAGCTTGGGTGCTTGGCTAATGCTCACGCTGTCATTAGGCCGCCATAAAGGATCGAGCATTGGATTCCCCGACTCCTCTGCCGCGATGACTTTTTTATTGAACTCATTAAGCTTACGCACTTTAAGCAAACTCATGAGCTGATAGCGGCGCTCCATCTCTGCCACACACCATGATAAAGCACTCGCCGCCTCGGTCATATCGGTTACGACAGGCGTTAACAGATGCGGAATGTCATTATAGTTAGCAAGCTCTAATTGCTTTGGATCAATCAGAATAAGACGCAGCTCATTTGGTGTGTATTTGAGTAGCATGGAAAGCAACATCGAGTTGACCAATACTGACTTACCAGAACCTGTCGTACCAGCAACCAACATATGCGGTGCACGAGCAAGGTCGGTAATGATCGGATTACCACCGATATCTTTACCCATCGCCATACTAATCTGCGCTTTTGGGTCTTTAAACGTTTCGGTATTGAGTAATTCAATCAAACGTACCATTTCACGTTTCTTATTAGGTACTTCAATACCGATATATGGTTTGCCTGGAATCACTTCGACGACACGCAAAGAAGCCATCGATAATGAACGCGCCAAATCACGTGAAATGCCTGTTACTTTACTGGCTTTGACCCCAGCAGCTAACTCCACTTCAAAACGAGTGACGACAGGTCCTGGAATAGCATTAACTACAGAGGCCTTTACATTAAACTCTTGTAGCTTAATTTCTAATAACTCAGACAGTTTTTCCAGCTCAACCACGGTATAGCTAGGCTTACGGTCAGGATCGGGCTTATCCAATATAGACATTTCTGGAATAGGCGTTAGACTGCTGCGATAGGCTGCCGTTTGCATCGAACGTGATTTTTGACTAAAAGCTTCATCATCACTAATATGCGGCATGACTGGTACATTGGTATCGTCATTGTCGCTCTCTGGCATCATATCAGTGATATGATTACTGCTATCACCCTCTGGCACAGCGAAGCTAACAGACGGTTGCGCAGGCGTTTTAGGCTCAGGCACGTTTGAGGCTAGACTGGTTACTTCTACCGTTGGTGCGGCTTTTGGATTGGCAGGAGGCGTATTGGTTGGTGTCATATCTATCGCTGCTGACACAGGATCGCTGACTACTGGTACCGGTTTAGTGATAGGTTTTTCAATCACAGTCGGCGCTATAGCGTTACTAGATACTTCCACTTGGTTATTAGATAATTCATCAAAAGAGGACGGCGTTATACTGGCAGCTGCAGTAGCGTTATTAATCGGAGTCTCACTGGACATATCTCGCTCAGATTCGACAGACGCCTCTTGCACTGGCTGTGCAGCCATATTATCTGATTGCAACGCTGTCATAGACTTATCAACGATAGGCGTTGCATGCTCTGCTAGCCAAGCATCTGCCAATGTATCAATACTCTCTGTTGTTGCTGTTGCTTCTGGCGCCTCAATTGGCGACTGAATCGCTTTTGTCTGCGAACGAATCGTTGGTTGAGCGTCAGATGTTTCTGTGGTTGACATCCTTGTAGAGACTGAATTTGCCATATCTGGCGACTCAGTTTTGCTGTCATTAGGTACCGATATAGCAGAAGCCGAATCGTTCACAATATCAGCGTTATAAGCCATTTGCTCACTGGCCAGCAAGTCATCCACGGTATTGGCATCATTCCAAGCAAAGCTAGGTTCAACTTTACGAACCGGAGTCGGTGCTGCACTTGACGTCGACGATACATTCGTATGGTGAGCCGTATTATCTACAGTACCGCTAGGCATCGATTCTGCCGTCTGAAAATGCTCTCTATTGTCATTACTAGAAGCACTAGACATCGCTGTTTGTGTTGCTGCTACCACAGAGGCTTTCACGCTATCGGCAAGGCCCGATGTCGCTAAGAAATCTGATAAAACGTGACTAAACCGACCACTGTTATCCAGTGATTGAGCACTCTCCGTAGACTGTAATTCAAGTGGCAACTGCTCGTATTCCGCAGTTTCTTTATTAGTCTTCTCATTCTCTTTGCTTTCATTACTTTTCTCAGAGATCATGCCTGCTTGAGATGCTGAGCGAGTATCATTTATGATATCTTTTTGTTTTACTCCTGAGCCAAGCCATGACAACGTTGTAACCTTCTGATAAATCGCAAGCCAATGAATATTAAAGGCAAAGGTAGCGGTAATAACAACGAAAGCAGTCAAGAAAAACACACTCCCCCACTGCGATAAAAGCTGAGCCAAACGTGACTGTAACTCAAGTCCAATAATGCCACCAGCCACACCCTCAAGCTTTGTTACAGTTGCATCAGTTACGTGCTGAACCAAGGCAACCAATTGCGCAAATAAGGCGCTGGCACTTAACAATAAGAAGACATAAGCAATCAAACGCATCAACCAAAATGTTGGCTTATTGTCCCACCAAATAAGGACGGACTCATAAACCAAAAATGCTAACAGCCACCATGCACCAAAACCAAAGAAACTATAGAGCAAATCAGACAACCAAGCACCCGATGCGCCACCCACATTATTAATCGTGGTCATATCACTACTGATATGCGACCAACTAGGATCATTACCTGTATAGGTCATTAAAATGACAAACAGATAAACGGCCAGTATTAACCCAATAAGGGTAAATATTCCTTTTTTTAAATACTCAATAAGCGGTGCTGATATCACGTAAGATCTGCCTTGTTATTAAAGATGGTCGTCAATACATGACTAATCCTAATCATGCTGACATAAAGTGCTGATATAAAATGGTTAGCGAAGTATTACAAAGATATTGATCGTCTTAAAAGCCATAAATAAAAGCTATCGTTAGCAACTGTTTTTGACTCATACCACGCTTGGCATAACTTCTTATAATAACAAATACATAGCCGTAGTGGCGACAGTCTTATCAAGAAAGAGTCCAAGAAAGTCTGTCAATATCGAATTTAAACAAAAAACCATATTTTAGACATACAGCTAACAGAATAATTGCTAGAAATTTTGCAGAAACGCTAGAAATTTGTAGAAACGCTACAAAATATTCATGTTTCATCGCTATAATATTTCAAGGCAAACATGCTTTGATTCTAATGATACCCATCTTTGTTTTAGCAAACTTGCACTTTTCGGCCACTACCCTTATGTTACTATCACACAACAATGATAAAAACTGTATTAGGGCGTGTCTTCAATTTAATCGATAGTCATCTCGATGGGCTAAAAACGGCTAAATCTACCTAAACATCGTCAAATAGCTGGTCAATATTCTATATATTATCAATACTATTTTTCTTGTTTAACGGCAATTTATCTCATTTTTATCACCATTTTTAAAATAAGAACATATCCTAATGACAAACTTTAGAATATTCTGATTATATTGATTCTTCACATTTTCAACTCTTATATTTAGCAAGGAACAACTCATGGCAACTGACAACACCGCTACACGTCACGAAAAACTCATTATTTTAGGCTCAGGTCCTGCTGGTTATGCTGCTGCCGTTTATGCTGCTCGTGCCAACCTAAAACCAGTCATGGTCACTGGCATGGAAGTGGGTGGACAGCTGACAACCACGACTGAAGTTGATAACTGGCCAGGCGACGCCCATGATTTAACGGGTCCTGCATTGATGGAGCGCATGAAAGCACACGCTGAACGCTTCGGTACAGAGTTGGTTTATGACCATATCAATGCGGTGAATTTAAATGTGCGCCCTTTTGAGCTGACCGGCAATAACGGCAGCTATACTTGTGATGCTTTGATTATCTCTACAGGCGCATCTGCGCAGTATCTAGGACTAGAATCAGAAACCAAGTTTAAAGGTTTAGGGGTTTCGGCTTGTGCCACATGTGACGGTTTCTTTTATAAAAACCAAAAAGTCGCTGTCATTGGTGGCGGTAATACTGCCGTTGAAGAAGCTTTATACTTATCTAATATTGCAGCAGAGGTCACACTAGTGCATCGCCGTGACAGCTTACGCTCAGAAAAAATTCTGCAAGACAAACTGTTTGAAAAAGCCAAAAATGGCAATGTTAAAATTGAATGGAACCACTACGTCAAAGAAGTCGTTGGTGATGATTCAGGCGTTAATGGTGTCATTATTGAATCTACTGAAAATGGCAGCACCAAACAATTAGACGTATTTGGTATGTTCGTGGCGATTGGTCATAAGCCCAATACAGACTTATTCAAAGATCAACTAGATATGAAAGATGGCTATTTGGTCGTCCAAAGTGGCCTCGCAGGTAACGCCACTCAAACCAGTATCGAAGGGGTGTTTGCCGCAGGTGACGTCGCTGATCATGTCTACCGTCAAGCTATTACGTCTGCTGGTACCGGTTGTATGGCTGCGCTTGATGCTGAAAAATACTTGGATGCATTAGGAGAGACCATCGCACATGATCATACTTATGCATCAACATCAACTGCTGATAAAGAAGCCTAAATGGTTAATTTCTCGCAACTAAATGATAAAAACATCACACCTGAGACATTAAAAAGTCTTGGGTGTTATGACTTCCCCGATCCTGTTTCTATCGATCCTGAAGGCATAGGAATCATCGCCATAGGTGGTGATTTGGCACCAGAAACGCTCATTTCTGCTTATGCACGAGGGTTATTCCCTTGGTTTAATGAAGACGAGCCGATCGCTTGGTGGTGCCCTGAACCACGATGTGTGATTGTACCAGCCGACTACACACCCAGCAAGTCACTACGCAAGCAAGCCAGTCGCTCACGTTGGCAGTTGACACTCAATCAAGCATTTGATGACGTAATACATGCCTGTAGTTTGCCCCGTAATGACGAGCTACCTGAAGGCGAGCATACTTGGATTCATGATGACATGATCCAAGCCTATGCTGAATTACATACCAAAGGGTTTGCACACAGTATCGAAGTTTGGGATGATAAAGGGCAGCTAATTGGTGGGCTCTATGGCTTAAAGATAGGTAGTCTCTATTTTGGTGAATCAATGTTTCACCGTGCGTCCAATGCTTCAAAACTAGCATTTTGGGGCTTGATGCGCTTATGTGAACAGAGTAACGTAGGGCTTGTCGACTGTCAGCTACCGAACGAACATCTGATGAGCTTAGGTGCTGTCACCTTGCCACGCACTGATTTTTTGACTCAATTAGACAGTTTAATAGCTAGTCATTCAGTCAGATGGCGAAATGATTCGTATAAACCATTGGCAGTATCGTTATTAGACAATACAGAACCTTGGCAGCTCAAGTTACGATGAGCATCATGGCTATTGATCAGCACTTACCTATAGACCTATGAGGCTATTATGGCATCTGATAAATCATTCCTGTTAATTGGCGCACTTGCAAAAAAAGCCAACACCACTAAGGATACCGTTCGCCATTATGATCAGTTGGGTTTGCTAAAATCACGTAAGCGTCAAGCAGGATCTCGATTTTATACCGAATTTCATCCAGAATGTGTAGAACGTATTGAACTAATCAAAAGCTCACAAACGGTAGGTTTTACTCTCAATGAAATTAAAGATGGCTTCAATGATTTTTATACGGGAAAAATGGGACTCGATGAACAGCTAAATTTTCATCAAAACAAACTGGAACAAGTCCAAAAACAACAAGAAAATACTAGCATCATGATTGAGCTATTGACCGAACATATCAAAGAGCTTCAATGTATGCTATCAAACAGTGACTAAAGCTCTCATATCAAAACTAAATAACAAACCTTCTAAAACAATAAAGCTGCCTCAAATCACATACCACTAATGATAAACATGCTGCATGATTAAAGCATCAATTGCTGGCTGATGTGATTGCTGATAATACCCTTTACGTTTATGAATCACAGCAAACCCTTGTTGTTCATATAAGGCTATCGCGGGCATATTATCTGCTCGTACTTCTAACAATAAGCTCTCTACCTGATTATTCATTAATACTGTATTTAAGTTGGCAAAAATTTGCGAGGCAACACCTTGCCGTTGATTATTAGGATGAGTAGCAATACGTAGAATTTCTGCTTGCTCAAATATCACTTGGTATAAGCAGTAACCAACCGTTTCATCACTACCTATAGTGCTTACGACCATCAAACTGATGCTATCTTGTGCAAGCAAATCGTTCAAAGTTTTTTCATTCCACGGCTCTTGCAATTGCACAATAGCTTCAATCATTGCAACTGCTTTAATAACTTCTGCGTGATCATCTGACTCAGATCCTAATATTTTTGTAGTAAACATCAGCTCTCTTTTTCTATAAAAATCGTATTATTGTTGATTTACTTTATGAAAATCGATTAATTATATCAATAAAAAAAGCCACCCTCTAAGAGGATGGCTTTTTACTAATGGT